>DATFJS010000026.1:0-6087 GCA_035269045.1 Longimicrobiales bacterium
CGATGCCGGAGCCCGGGGGGCGGCCGACCGTGGCGCCGGGTCGCCGCGGGGACGACGCACGGGTCGTGGGGGATCTGCTGGGGCATCTCGACGCCCGGCTCCTCGTGGATCTGACCGACGCCTCCGCCGTCCGGCCGATCCGGGACTGGACGTCCGCCTTGCTCGCGATGCTCAGGACGCTTTATCGGTCCGAGGACCTGGACCACGGGAATCGCGCGGATCGACGTCTGGCTCGAGCGCTCGGCATGCTGGGCGACGCGGTGCGCGCCTTCGAGGCGGTGCCGTCCGACCTCGACGCCGACGTGCCTGCTTCCACCGCGATCCGCATGGTGCTTCAGCAGGCGTCCGGCGGTGCCATTCCGTCGGACCCCGAGACCGATTCGGTCGAGCTGCTGGGGTGGCTCGAGATGCATCCCGACGATGCGCGGCTGAAGATCGTCACGGGGGTGAACGAGCCCTTTCTTCCACGCGCCGTGCGGGGCGATGCCTTCCTGCCCGATGCGCTCCGCACGAAGCTGGGCCTGGTGGACGACGCGACCCGGTACGCCAGAGACCTGTACCGGCTTCGTGCCATGCTCGAGGGGGACGGCGAGGTCGTGCTGGTGACCGCCCGCCGGACGGGGCGCGGGGATCCGCTCCGACCGTCCCGGCTGCTTTTCGCGGCCGACGCCGGGACCGTCGCGCGACGGATCCGACGCATCCACGACCGGGACGGCGACGCCGACGTGCGTGCGTCCGTCGGCGAGGCTCCGCTCGAGCACACCCGGTCCGAGTTCCCGGTCCCGCCCGTCCGCGAGATCGCCCCCGGGCACACGCCCGACATGCTGAGCGTCACGGACTTCTCGTCGCTGATCGCCGATCCGTACCGCTTCGCGATGCGGAAATACGTGCGGGCCGAGGCCGCCCGGGACGACGCACGCGAGATGGACGCGCTGCAGTTCGGGACGTTCGCACACTCCGTGCTCCAGTCGTTCGGGCGGAGCGACGAGGTGGACAGCGACGATGTCGAGCTCGTCCGGGATCGTCTCGACGAACATCTCGATGCGGAATTCCGTCAGCGCTTCCTCTCTCGCCGCCAGCGGCCCCACGTCTCCATCCAGCTCCAGCGCGAGCAGTTGCGAGCCCGTCTCCACGCCTTCGCGTCCGTACATGTGTGGCGGATCCGCAGGGGATGGCGGGTGGTCGGCGTGGAGCGCACCGCCGGCACGGACGGCGTGCCCTTCGACGTCGACGGTACGCCGGTGCGCATCCGCGGCACGATCGACCGTATCGAGCGTCATATCGAGACGGGGACGTGGGCCGTCTTCGACTACAAGACGAGCGGACAGGCGAAGCCTCCGGAGAAGGTGCACCTGAAGGGAGACCGCTGGGTCGACCTCCAGCTCCCGCTGTATCGGTGGCTGCTCTCGCGGCTGCCCCATGACCCGGACGCGGGCCCTCTTCCCGGACCCGACGAGCCGATCGAGGTCGGCTACATCACGCTCCCGCGCGACACCGGCGACACCCGCGCCCACGTCGCGGAGTGGGGCGATGCCGACTTCGAGACGGCGCTGGATGCCGCACGCGAGGCCATTCGCGACGCCCGCGAGATCGGATTCGTGTGGGATCCGGAGCGTCGCGCGCGGTTCGTGGACGAGGAGGTCGAGCGGGTCCTGGGTCGGGGTGTGCTGGTCGCGCCGGCGTCGCACGGCCCGACGACCCACGGCCCGGCGACCCACGGCCCGACGACCCAGGGCCCGACGACGCACGGCTCGACCACGCACGGGGGAGTTGAGCGATGAGCACGCGTGAGCTGATCGTGGCGTCGGCGGGGTCGGGGAAGACATTCCAGATCTCCTCGCGGATCATCGCGGCCCTGGCGGACGACGTGGCGCCCTCGGCGATCTTCGCGTCGACGTTCACCCGCGCGGCGGCCGGGGAGATCCTCGAGCGCGTTCTGGTCCGGATGAGCCGCGCCGCGCTCGACGAGGGCCAGGCGACGGCGCTGTCGGAGCAGCTCGCCGAACTCCCGGGTGCGCCCACGGCGCGGGATGCACAGGGCTGGAGAGCGCTTCTGCATGCGACGGCGCGCGAGCTGCACGCCTTCGACATCGGCACGCTGGACTCATGGTTCCAGCGGACCGCACGCGCCTTCGGTCACGACCTCGGACTGCCGCCCGGCTGGAGCATCGCGGAGGACACGCTGCTCGCCGATGCGAGGGCGGAGGTGCTCGACGCGGTGCTGGCGGAGGGTGATCGCGGGCAGGCCCTCCAGCTGGTGCGTGAGGTTCACGGGGGCGAGGCTCGCCGGCGGGTGCAGGGATCGCTGGTCGATGCGGTCGAATCGCTCGTGGAGATCCAGAGCGCGCTCGACCCGTCGGGCCCGGGCTGGGCCGCCGCGGCGGCCTTCACGGGTGACACCGATGGCGGTGTGGACAGAGGCGCGGATGCGGATCTCGACCTCGAGATCGATGCGCTGAAGGCGCGGTGGCGGCGTCTCGAGATTCCGACGACGAAGGCGGGCACGCCGAGGAAGGCGTGGGAGACCGCGATCCGGAACGCGATCGAGGACATCGAGGCCCGGAACTGGGAGAAGTTCACGAGCCGGGGGCTCTACCCGAAGTACGCGGAGGCCGCGGCGGACGAGGTCCCGGTGTACAGCGGGGCGGAGATCGAGCCGGACGCCATCGAGCTCCTCCGGGACACCGCGGCCGTGGCGGCCCGGGACCTCGCGGGTGTCCTCGCCCGACGGGGTCGGGCGCTCGGTCGACTCGCGGAGGCCTATCACGGCGCGTGGCGCGACCGTGTCGCGCGATCGGGTCGGCTGGGCTTCGACGACGTCGCCCGCCACCTCTCGGGAGCTCGGGAACCCACGAGCCGGACCGACTTCGCGTATCGGATGGGCGGTCGCATCGATCGGCTTCTGCTCGACGAGTTCCAGGACACCTCGCTGCTGCAGTGGCGCGTCGTCGCCCCGCTGCTGCGACGCGTGGTGGAGCGGGTCGGTCCGGATGGGACGGGCCACGCGACGGTGGTCGCGGATCCGAAGCAGTCGATCTACGGCTGGAGGGGCGGCGCGCCGGTCGTGCTGCGCGCGCTCGGGGAGGAGCTGGACTTCGACTGTGACACGATGGCCGGCAGCTACCGGTCGTGCTGGCCCGTTCTCCATACGGTGAACCGCGTGTTCACCGGCATCGAGGATACCGCGGTCATCCTGAAGGAGCCGCGCGACACCGATCCCGCACGGAGGTGGCGGGGCGACTTCGAGGAGCACTCCGTCGCGATGCGTCCGGGAGAGACGACCCGGCCCGGAGAGGTCGCGCTGTGGGTCGGGCCCACGAAGAGTCCCGACGAGGGTCCCGATCTGTTCGAGTGGGCCGCCGACCGGATCGCCGAGCTCTTCAGGAAGCACCCCCACGCCTCGATCGGCGTGCTGACCCGCACCAACCGGACGGTCGCCCGCCTCATCACGGAGCTCGCCTCCCGAGGCGTCCCCGCCAGCGAGGAGGGCGGGACGCGGATCGCGGACTCTCCGGCGGTCGTCGCCGTGCTCTCGCTTCTCCGCCTCGCCGACCATCCGTCCGACCGACTCGCGCGGTGGCACGTCGCCTCGGGCCCGCTCGGCGTCGCGTTCTCCTTCACCGATGCGTCGGACGACGGGAGAGCGCTCGGGATCTCCCGCCTGCTCCGACGGCGCCTGGTCGAGGACGGCTACGGCGACACCCTGCACGGGATCGCAGAGAGCGTCCACGAGTCGGCGGACGCTCGTGACCGCAAGCGGCTCGGTCAGCTCGTGCAGCTCGGACACACCTGGGATGCGTCGGGCGATGCCGGCATCCGGGTGGACCCCTTCGTCCGGCGCGCACTCGAGGCCAAGGCTGAGCTTCCCGGCGAGGCCCGCGTACGTGTGATGACGACCCACCGGTCCAAGGGGCTGGAGTTCGACGTCGTGGTCCTGCCCGAGCTGCACGCCTCGATGTTCGGTGGAGGTCAGGGCCGGGCGCCGGCGACACCCTTCCGTCCCGACGGGCATGGCCGTCCGACGCACGTATTCCCCTCGATGCCGTCGTGGCAGGGGCACCTGTTCGAGCACCACCCGGAGCTCGCCGGGGCGCTCGGCCAGGCACGCGAGGCCGGGCTCCGCGATGCACTCGGCGTGCTCTACGTCGCCATGACGCGGGCACGTCACGCCCTCCACATGCTCGTCCCCGAGGATCCGGAGGCGAAGAGCAGGTCCCGCTCTCCCGCGCGGATCCTGATCGAGCGCCTGGTGCCCGAGGCCTTCAGCGAGGGGTACGAGTGGCTCCCGGGTGACGACGAGCCGCTCTGGCGTCATCCCGAGGGCGACCCGCACTGGGACGCGGTGCTGGAGCCCGCGCCCGCGCCGGAGGCACCGGCCGCCGCGGAAGTCGCGGAACGTGACGCGGGTACCCCACACCCGATCGAGTTCCGAACTGCCCCGCGGCGACGCATGCTCGAACGGAGGAGCCCGTCCTCGGAGGAGGAGGGTGCGCGGATCGATCTCGGGCACGCCCTCGGCGACGGCGCGTCCGCGGCCCGCTCGAAGGGGACCGTCGTGCATGCCTGGATGGAGGCGGTCGAATGGCTGGACGAGCCGTCCGGCGGCACGGCCACCGTCGCTGCGGTGCTCGACGACGACGCACGTCTTCATGCGATCGCCCATCGGGAGGTGCCGACCGCGGACCGGTCGGACGTCACCGCGTGGGCCGACTGGCTCCGCGACCGGCTGGCCGAGCCCGAGGTCCGCGCCGCGCTCGCGCGGCATCGCTACCCGGACGACGTCACCGTGTCCGTGGAGCCCGAACTGCCCTTCCTGTGGCGAGACGACCGCGACCACGTGATGGTCGAGGGCTTCATCGACCGGTTCGTGCTTCTGGAGCGGGACGGGGAGATCCTCGGCGCGGAGATCATCGACTGGAAGACCGACCTGGTCGATCCCGACGACTCGCGCGCACTTTCGGACAGGATCGACCACTACGCACCGCAGATCCGTCGCTACCGCGAGGCGGTGGCGGACCTGTACGGGCTCGCACCCGACCGGATCACGGGCACGCTCGTGTTCCTGGAGGTCGGCGCGGTCGTGGATGTCCCGCCGGACGTCGGCGCCGGAGGTTAGACTGGGGCCTGTTCACGCTACGAGAATGGCCGCTGTTGCGTCTGAAAGCGTGCCAATCAAGACGCGAGGAGAGAAGTTTGGTAGCTCCAAATGAACGGCGAGCAACGCCGGGTGGCGCGCTTTCAGCCGCAATCCGTGCGGACCGGACCATTTCTCCGTCTGGCCGCGTTGTCACTCGCTCACGTAGCGCTGCTACGCGTCGCTCGCTCCGCCTTGCCAGTCGAAGAAATGGTCTCGGCAGCGGCCATTCTCGTAGCGTGAACAGGCCCTGGGGCGGTCGGGGCCGCGGCACGGTCCGCCCCCGCCTCACCCGCTCACACCGCATCATCCGCTCACACCGACACGCCACCCCATGCTCGATTCGCAGTCCCTCCTCCTGATCGTCCTCGCACTCGCCGCGGGTGCCGGTATCGCGTGGTTCTTCCTCCGGGGTTCGGTCGCGACCGCACGGGCCGAGGCCGAGGCGAAGGGTCGCGAGGTCTCCGACTTCAACGCGAAGGTCGCCCGGCTCGAGGCGCAGCTCGAGGCGGAGCAGCAGAAGTACGAGGCCCTCGTCGAGCTGAAGGACCGGATGAAGGACGAGTTCGGGACGGTGGCGAGCGAGATCATGGAGAAGAGCAACAAGGCCTTCATGCAGCTCGCCGACCAGCGCTTCGAGACGCTGCGGGAGGCGGCGAAGGGGGACCTCGACTCGCGGAAGAAGGAGGTCGAGCAGCTGGTGAAGCCGGTGACCGACACCCTGAAGCGGTTCGAGGTGAAGATCGGCGAGGTCGAGCAGCAGCGGACGAAGGGCTTCAGCGGGCTCACGGCGCAGCTCGAACAGCTCGTGAGCGCGAAGGACCAGCTCCACAACGCGACCAGGGAGCTCACCGGTGCGCTCCGTGCGCCGACCGTCCGCGGGCAGTGGGGCGAGATGCAGCTCCGCCGCGCGGTCGAGATGGCCGGCATGGAGAAGCACGTGGACTTCGTGG
>DATFJS010000027.1:0-4548 GCA_035269045.1 Longimicrobiales bacterium
GAGCGGATTCCACGACCCGACCGGCTCGCTCGGCTCGAAGAAGTACGTGCTCGACGTGCCCATCTCGTGGTAGTCGGTCACCACCTGCGGGCGCCACGCCTGATGGAAATCGATGCGAGCCTGGCTCTCCGGATGCACGAGCGGGAGCCAGTCGCGGTTCAGGTCGAACCAGTAGTGGTTCGTGCGGCCGCCCGGCCACACCTCGTTGTGCTCGCGGTCGAGGGGGTCGGTCACGAAGGGCTCGGACCGGTGCATGTTGGCCCAGTTCGTGTGCCGGTCGCGCCCGTCCGGGTTGAGCACCGGCTCGACGTGCCAGACGCCCTCGTCGAGGTAGCGCACGACGTCCGCTCCGGTGCCCGCCACCAGCCAGTATGCGGTGAGCATGGCCGCCTCGGAGGAGGACGTCTCGTTACCGTGCACGCCGTAGCCGAGGTGGACGATGACGGGGAGGTTTCCGTTCGGGCCCGCCGCGTCCGATCCGCCATCTCCAGGCTCCGCCTCCGTGGCCGCCATGTGCGCCACACGGATCTCCTCGAGCCGCTCGAGGTGCTCCGGCGCGGAGATCGTCAGCACCGGCATCGGCCGATGCTCGTGCGTGTACCCGATGATCTGGAAGGACGCCCGGTCCGACGCCTCCGCGAGCATCTCCATGTAGGCCACGATGCGGTCGTGCCGCGTGTGGAAGCTGCCGATCGGGTAGCCGAGGAATTCCTCCGGGGAGGGGATCGACGCGTCGAACGTCGTGCCCTCGGGGAAGAAGTAGCCGGTGTCCGCGCCGGGACCCGCCTGGGCAGTGCCCGGAACGGGCGCCAGAAGGCCGGCAAGGAGGAGGACCCCGATCGCGGAACGTGCAGTCCGTGCGGGGGAAGTGGTAGTCGAGTTGCGAAGCGAAGCCATGGCGCGGGCCTGGGGGTGTGAAACGGGGACGAGCGTCGAACTCAGGGTGCGCAGGGACCTCGACGGTGGCAAGACGATCCACGAATCCTTGAGCGGACGTCGCGGATACACCATTGTGGGGTAATTCAACCATTGGAGAGGGTCTCATGCCGCTCAACATCAAGAACCCGGAGGTCGAACGTCTCGTGAGTGAGGTCGCGGAACTCACCGGCGAGTCCAAGACCGAAGCGGTCCGGCGGGCGATGGACGACCGCCTGCGGCGGCTCCGGCTACGGATCGACGAGCGGGCACGGACCGACCGACTCGAGCGATTCCTGAAGCGGGAAGTCTGGTCCCGGATCCCGGATGGCGCGCGGGCCCCTTCCAAGGCCGAGCGGGAGGAGATCCTCGGCTACGGCGACGCGGGGGTCTGAGCGTGGTCGTCGACAGCTCCGCGCTGCTCGCGGTCGTCTTCCGGGAGCCGGGTCACGAACGCCTCGTCGACTCGCTTGCGGGCGCGGACATCGCCGCCGTCGGGACGCCGACCCTGACCGAGACCGGAATCGTCCTCGAGGCTCGACTCGGTGACCGCGCACCGGGCCTGTTGGAGCGACTGCTCGACGAGTTCGAGATCGAGGAGATCCGCTTCGGCGAGGTGCACTGGCGGGAGGCGGTCGATGCCTTCCGCCGCTTCGGGAAGGGCCGGCACCCCGCCGGGCTGAACTTCGGCGACTGCATGACCTATGCGGTCGCACGCCTCACGGGCGAGCCCCTGCTGTGCGTCGGAGACGACTTTCCCGAAACCGACCTCGAGCTGGTCCAGCGCGCCTGACGAACCACCCTCGGCGACCCCTCGGCGGCGCGATCTCTGCAGCTGTCGACGGCGCATCCGTCGCCGTACGCCTGCCGTGCGTCGGTTCGAAACATCGTCCGCGGAGTCACCGTAGGTGGGCCGGATACCCACGCCTGATCCCCCACTCCGGACACACCCGATGCGCCGTTTCCGACTCACTCTTCTGCTCGCGATCTTCGCGCTCCCGTTCCAGCCGGCCGATGCCTCCGCGCAGCAGATCCGACTGTCCGGATCCCTGAGCGAGGAAGGGACCGTGGACGTCGGCGTCCTCCGCGTGATGCTGGGGGCCGCGGGACAGAACATGGAGATGCAGTCGCAGCCCGCGAGGGACTTCCGCATCTCGCTCGATGCCACCAGTCCCGTCTTCGTCCTGATGCGTACCGCGTCCCGGCAGTTCAATCCGTTCTGGCTCGAGCCCGGGGCGGACGTGCGGTTCGAGGAGTCGGGTGAAGGCGAGGAAGCCACGCTGCAGGTGACCGGAGAGGGGGCCGCAGGTCCGGCGCTCCTGGTGACCGGCGGGTACGAGGAGACCTGGAAGGATCACCTCCAGGCGGCCTACGCGAGGACGGAGGCGGGCCCGGGCGGGATGGAGCTGGCCCGGTATCTCGACGATGCGGCGGCCGTCCACCTCGAGATGGATGTCTTCGTGGAGGACGCCGGCCTGTCCGAGCGGTACGAGCAGATCCTCCTCGCCGAGAACGTTGCGCGCGTGAATCGGATCCGGGCGTGGGCGACCGACATCCTCGACGACTCGCCGGAGCTGCAGGCGGAGATCCGGTCCATCAGCCGCGCGGCGCTCCTGGCGCGGGCCGACGCCCCGGGCGCGGCGTACGCGATGCGCTACGTCGAGACGCTGGGTGACGAGCTCGATCGGACCTATTGGGAAACCGTGGAGGCCCTCGGTGGAACGGCCGCACCGTCCGGCTTCTATCACTTTCGACGCGCCGCCACCTCCTCTCCGGCGCTCAAGGACGCGCTGGCGCTCGAGGTGATGGCGTCCATGCTGCGCTCGGAGGACTACACGCGCGAGGTCAGCGAGCTGGTGGAAGACTTCGCCCGTACGGCCTCGAGCAAGCACGACCGCGCCTTCATCGAGTGGGCCGCAGCGCAGCGGCAGCAGCTTGCGCCGGGCCAGGCCGCACCGGCCCTCGTGGCCGAGCACGTCGACGGAGGGCAGCTGGGCCTCGCCGATTTCGAGGGCCGCACGGTCCTCCTCACGGTCTGGGGCAGCTGGTGCCCGTGGAGCCGCGGCGAGATGCCGCACCTCGAGCAGCTCCGCCGGCGGATGGCCGAGACCGACCCCGACGTGGTCTTCCTCAATCTGGGGTGGGACCAGGACGGGCCGTGGCGAGATGCCATCGAGGAGTTCGGGCTGGGCGGCGAGCACATTCTCTCGACGGAGGAGATTCGATCGACGTGGGCCGTCACCGGGACTCCCGATTTCATCGTGATCGCACCCGACGGGACGATCGTGACGACGGACGCGCCTCGGCCGAGCGTGGACGGTGGCGATGCGCTGGCGGCGGTGCTCCGTGGGGTGGAGCAGTAGCCCTGAACGGCTACCGGTTCGCCTCGTCTACCGCCGCCTTCATCTCGTCGACCCAGCCGGGGACGACCCGCAGATAGCGGACGAGGTTGTCCTCGGGGCCCTGCAGGTAGATGAGCCGGCCGTCGCTCGAGGGGGCGTGCGACCACCCGGGGGTGTCGGCGAAGCGGGGGTCCCGGATCATGGGGACAGGCTCACCGTGGGGCGGGTCGCTCGACGCGCTGATCTGAACCCGGTCGAAGGCGAAGGCGCCGCGGGCGCCGGTCCGGCTGCCCGCCTCCGCGTAGTAGACGAGCTGGCCGTCCGAGAGCCACTGCGGCTCGGCGCCGTCGGTCACCACGGTGTAGCGGCGATCCAGGTCGGGCCACGGCTGCAGATAGACACCGGGTGTGCCCGGCTCCTGAAAGGTGATCCAGCGGCGGTCGGGCGAGATGGCCAGAAAGCCCGCGCGGATCGGCAGCGTATCGACCTCGGCCGGGTCGGTGGTCGGATCGAGGAGATACGAGCGCTCCTCGACGTTCCCGACGCCAACCAGGAGCGAGTCGGCACTCAGGAAGGTGCTCGCCTGCACACCGCCCCCGCCGGGAATCCGGAGGATCGGTCGGGCCGGCTCGGTGCTGTTGAGCCGCCGCATGAAGATCGCCGTGTCGTCGAAGCCGTCCTCGTCGTTCATGTTGTAGACGAGCTGCGTACCGTCCGGGCTCCACTGGGGCATGCCGATGAAGAAGCGCTCCTCGACGGTCTCGTAGGCGCCGGTCTCGAGGTCGTAGACGCGGAGCTCCTGTCCCTCCAGGACCTCGACCACCGTGGCGAGGCGGCGTCCGTCGGGGCTCTCGCGATACCGGAGGTGCACCGCCTCGTCGACGTTCAGCGTCGCGATGTCGCCCTCCTGCGAAATCCGTACGAGTCGGCCGGTCTCCGCATTGATGCCGAGGCCGTAGACGAGCGTACCGTCCTCGGCGAGGTCCCACTGCCCGGCGCCCGAGTAGCTCTCGCGCCGTATGCCCCGAACGAGGGTAACCGAGCGGCCGACGGTGCCAGCGGCGCGATCGACGATGGGAGCCGCGGTGAGCGCGCCGTCCAGCGCGAGATACACCAGGTACTCGTCGTCGACGATCTCGAACTGCACGCCACGCACGCTCGCACCGGGCCGCCCTGCGCCGGCGGAGCGCGTCCACGGTTCGTGCTTCAGCGGATCCGCCAGATCACGGGCGAAGGCGAATTTCCAGCTGCCTCCGCTGCACAGGACGCGGTCGGACCCGTCGAGAGGGAG
>DATFJS010000028.1:0-2441 GCA_035269045.1 Longimicrobiales bacterium
TCCGCGAGACCTTCCTCGACTCGATCCGCTCGAACACGGTCCGACTCCAGCGTCTGGTCGACGATCTGCTCGACCTCTCGCGCCTCGAGTCGGGCGGCTGGGTGGCGCGTAGCGAGCCGGTCGAGCTCGCCGAGCTGGCCATGGGGGCATGGGACGACCTGGAGGAGGGCGCACATCCCCGACGCGAGCTGGAGTTCTCGATCGCGGGCGAAGGGGTCGCGATGGCGGATCCCCAGGGAGTTCAACAGATCTTCCAGAACCTGCTCGACAACGCGCGGCGCTACACCCCCGACGGCGGGTCGGTGGCCGTCGTCATTCGACCCGGGGACGACGACACCCGGGTTGTCGAGGTGACCGACGACGGGTCGGGCATGCCGTCGAAGTCGATTCCCCGGATCTTCGAGCGGTTCTACCGTGCCGACACGTCGCGAGCTCGCGAGGTCGGCGGCACGGGACTCGGCCTCGCCATCGTCCGACACCTCGTGCAGCAGATGGGGGGCGACGTCTCCGCCGACTCGGAGCTCGGCGTCGGCACGACCATCCGGTTCTCGCTTCCCGCCGCCGGCGCATCCATCCGTTCGTGACCCGTTCGGGCCCCGCCCGTGCCCGGGGCCGTTGCGCCCCGGGGCGCTGGGGTCCTAGTCTGGCGCGATGACGCCGAACAGCCCTTCCGATCCGGACCACCGTGCCGGATCCATCGATTCGCACGGACTCTCCGACGAGGACGACTCCGAACGCACCGCGCTCGCGGACGACGCGGCCGCGGTCGAGAGTGCCGTCGAGCAGCTCATCGAGGAGTCATCGACGCCGGAGACCCAGCCGGCCGCCATCATGGGGTACGGCCGACTCCGCGGTCGGGTCGCCATCGTCACCGGCGCCTCGCGGGGACTCGGGCGAGCCATCGCCCTCGACCTCGCGGCCGCGGGGGTCCACATCGCCTTCAACTTCCTCGACGAGGGATCCCGGTCGCGGATCGAGGCGCAGGACACCGCGCGCGAGCTTCGACAGATGGAGGTCCGCGTCTTCTGCCGGGAGTGCGACCTGCGCGAGTCCGAGGCGGTGGACGAATTCGTCGCCGACGTGCAGGCGCAGCTCGGCGGGCTGCACATCCTGGTCAACAACGCCGGCATCGGAGCGGACCGGGCGCACTGGCGCATGACCGACGACGAGTGGGCCGCGGTGCTGCGCACCAACGTCGACGGGACCTTCCACATGATGCGCGCCGTCGCACCCGTCTTCCGCCGCCACGAGTTCGGCAAGATCGTGAACATCGCCTCCGTCCACGCCGAGCGCGCGACCTTCGGGGTGATGAACTACGCGGCCAGCAAGGCGGCCGTGATTTCCATGACGCGCAACGCCGCCCTCGAACTCGGACCTCACAACGTGAACGTGAATGCGGTCTCGCCGGGCTACATCCGGACGACCCGACTGACGGACCGGGTGCCGGCGGAGGTGCTCGATCGTGCCCGCGAGCACTCCGCGCTCGAGCGACTCGGCGACCCGCAGGACGTCGCCAACGTCGTCCTCTTCCTCTGCAGCGAGGCTGCGCGTCACATCACCGGCGCGGTGATTCCGGTCGACGGCGGGTACCAGCTTTGACGAAGCCCGACAGCGGAGCCCTCCGATGAGGGCGTTCGCCACGCGATTCGCGGATGCCGTCGATCGCCTCAACGGGTACATCGGCAGCCTCTCCCGCTGGCTCATCATCCTCATGGTGGGGATCGGCGCCTACAACGCCGTGGCGCGGTGGGCGACGCGGCAGCTCGGCGTGGGACTGTCGTCCAACGCGCTCAACGAGCTGCAGTGGTACCTCTTCAGCGTCGTCTTCCTGCTGGGCGCCGCGTACTGCCTGAAGGAGGACGTGCACGTGCGGGTCGACGTGCTGTACGAGCGCCTCTCGCCGAAGGCACGCGGCTGGATCGACCTGCTCGGGTCCGTCCTCTTCCTGCTGCCCTTCAGCGTCCTGATGATCCACGTGTCGATTCCGGCCGTGCGGAACTCGTGGCGGATTCTCGAGACGTCGGCCGATCCGGGGGGGCTGCCGCGCTATCCGCTCAAGACGCTGCTGATCGTGGCCTTCGCGCTGCTCTTCCTGCAGGGGCTCGCCCAGATCGTGCGGGCGATCGAGCAGATCCGTGGTGGCGCCGAGCAGCGGGATGATGCCGAGCATCCGGGCTCCGCCGACGGCCCGGTCTCCGTCGAGGAGGGGATCTAGTGAACGGCGCGCTCTGGGGGCCGCTCATGTTCGGCGGCGCGCTCGCCCTGATCTTCACGGGGTATCCGGTGGCGTTCGCCCTGGCGGGCACGGCGATGCTCTTCGCCTTCGTCGCCTCGTCGGTGGGCGCGTTCGACCTCATCCTCCTCACGGCGCTCCCCGAGCGCGCGTTCGGGACGATGTCGAACTACACGCTCCTCGCCATCCCGTACTTCATCTTCATGGG
>DATFJS010000029.1:0-6466 GCA_035269045.1 Longimicrobiales bacterium
CGACAGGTGCAGCGCGTCCAGTTCCTTCGCGTCGATCTCCGTCGGCGCACCCTCCATGAGGGCACGGGCCGCAGTCGTCTTGGGGAAGGCCATCACATCTCTGAGACTCGATACACCGGCGAACCGCTGCACGATGCGGTCGACCCCCAGTGCGATGCCACCGTGCGGGGGGGCGCCGGACCCCAGCGCGTGGAGCAGGAACCCGAATTTCCGGTCGATCTCGTCCTCGGTCAGCCCGAGAATCCGGAAGACGCGGCGCTGGAGGTCGGGGTCGTGGATCCGCAGGCTTCCCGAGCCGAACTCCGACCCGTTGTAGACGAGATCGTAGGCGTGGCCGCGTGCGGAGAGGGGGTCGTCCTCGAGCGACTCGATCGCGTCGGCGTGCGGCATGACGAAGGGGTGGTGGTTCGGTCCGAACCGTCCGTCGTCCTCGTCGAACAGGGGGAAATCGCTGACCCAGAGCCAGGCGTGTTCCCGCTCCATCGGCAGCTCGAGCGCCCGGATGGCGGCCATGCGCGCCGCGTCGAGGGCCGGACCGGTGACGCGGTCGTCGCCCGCGGCCACGAGGGCGAGATCTCCCGGGACCAGGCCGATGCGCTCGAAGTCCTCGTTCTCCATGAAGCGCGCCAGCGGGCCGGACCCTCCGTCCGCCGTGCACTTGGCCCAGAGGAGTCCCGGGGCGCCGACCGCCTTCGCCGCATCCTCGATCTCCTCGATCTGACGGCGGCTGAGTTCCGAGCCGCCCTCGAGGTGGAGGCCCCGGATGCGTCCACCCGCCTCGACGGCGGACTGGAGGATGCGGAAGTCGAGTCCCCCGAGCCCTCCGGTCCAGTCGGAGATCTCGAGCGACCAGCGCAGGTCGGGGCGGTCCGAGCCGAAGCGGTCCATCGCCTCGTCCCAGGTCATCTCCATCATCGGCGCGGCGTCGGGGAAGTCCGCCTCGGCCGTCAGCGAGTTCATGAGGCCGTTCATCCAGTCCCGGATATCGGCCACCGAGACGAAGGACGCCTCGATGTCGATCTGGGTGAACTCGGGCTGACGGTCGGCGCGAAGATCCTCGTCGCGGAAGCAGCGCGCGATCTGGAAGTAGCGGTCGAAGCCGGAAACCATCAGCAGCTGCTTGTAGATCTGCGGGCTCTGCGGCAGCGCGTAGAACTCCCCGGGATGCACGCGGGACGGTACCACGTAGTCCCGCGCGCCTTCCGGCGTGGGCTTGGTCAGGATCGGCGTCTCGATCTCGAGAAATCCCGCCCGGGAGAGGTAGTTCCGGGTGGCCAGCACGAGTCGGTGCCGCAACTCCAGGTGGCCCTGCAACTCGGGGCGCCGGAGATCCAGCGCACGGTGCTTCAACCGCAGTTCCTCGGAGGGCAGCTCCTCCTCGGGGCTCCTGTACACCGGGATCTCCGGCGTGCGTGCCTTCGAGAGCCGGTCAATGGAGTCCGCCCGGACCTCGACCTCACCCGTGGCCAGCTCCGGGTTCGGGTCCGGACGCTTCACCACCTCGCCCTCGATCGCGATCACGTCTTCGGCGCCCAGCGACTCCGCCAGCGCGAGGTCGTCCTCCGGCGTCCAGTCGGGCCCGAACGACACCTGCACGAGACCCGAGCGGTCACGCAGATCGACGAACAGGAGGCCGCCGAGGTCACGACGTCGGTGCACCCACCCGGTGAGGCGGACGCGGGTTCCTTCGTCGGAGGCGCGGAGAACCCCCACCATGGAGGTGCGCTGCGATGTGGCGCCGGAGTCGGTCATCGGATGTGGTCTATGGGTTGCGCTCGTGTCGATCGGGACCGAGCGGAAGATATCGGAATGCGAGCAGGGCGACCGCGCCGCCGAGTACCAGGCCGAGGGCGTCGAAGGCCACGTCGCTCGCGGACGGCGTCCGTCCGGGCACGAAGCTCTGGTGCCATTCGTCGAAGACCGCGAGAACGAGCCCCGCGATCCCGAGAGCGACGAGGTGCGGACGGTCGTCGAGCACACGTCGACCCCAGATCAATGTCGCACCGAGGACCGAATAGAGAATCGCGTGGGACACCGTGTCCGGCAGCGTCCACCAGCCCGGTCTCGTGTCGCCGGGCTGTTCGCTCAGAATGAAGAGGACCGCCAACCAGAGCGTGGTGGGTCCCCAGGCGCGAGCCCACTCGAGGGCGCGAGTCGACCATCGGACGCGTTCGGCTTCGGTCACCGACGACGGGTTTCGAACAGGGGGGCGGCTCCGGAATGCGAGGATTTCCCGCTAAGTTACAGGCCCGAGCACCTGCTCTCAAGCGCATTTCCGCCCCTCGCAAGGCCCTGTCAGACCGTGTCCGACCCGCGAACCAACCTGCTCGATCTCGAGCCCGATGTACTTCACGCGACCCTGCAACGCCACTTCACGGCGCGGGGCGTGAAGGACTTCCGTGCGCGTCAGGTCGCGCGATGGATCTTCGAGGGGGACGCGACATCGTTCGACGAGATGACGGACCTGCCGCTGGAGGAGCGGGACGCGCTGAAGGCGACCTTCGACCTCCAGGAGCCCGAGGCGGCCACGATCTCCGTATCCGAGGACGGCACCGCCAAGCACCTCTGGCGACTGCACGACGGAGAACTCATCGAGTCGGTCCTGATCCCGACCGAGGATCGTCTCACTCTGTGCATCTCCTCGCAGGCCGGCTGCGCGATGGGCTGCACCTTCTGCGCGACCGGATGGGGGGGCTTTCGCCGCCACCTGACCGCGGGTGAAATCGTGTCCCAGTTCCGGGGCGCTCGCCGCTGGGCCGAGACCAACGGGTACGGTCCGGTCACCAACGTCGTGTACATGGGGATGGGCGAGCCGCTGGCCAATCGCGACGCCGTCTTCGCCTCGCTGACGCTGCTCAATCACGGCTACGACTTCGGCGCCCGCCGAATCACGGTCTCGACCGTCGGGGTGGTGCCGGGCATCGAACAGCTCGCCGCCCGGCCGGAGCAGTTCGGGCTGGCGCTGTCGCTCCACTCGCCGGAGGAATCGCTGCGGCGCGAGCTGATCCCGCTCGAGAAGCGGTGGCCGATTCCGGTGCTCATGGAGGCGCTGCGGAAGTTCGACGCCGCCGGTGGCCGACGCATCACCTTCGAGTACACGATGATCGACGGGCTCAACGACAGCCTGTCGCTCGTGCCGGCGCTCGCCGACATGGCGCGGGAACTCCACGCCTTCGTGAACCTGATCCCGTTCAACCCGATCCCCGACCGGGACTGGGTCGCGAGCCCGATGCCGCGGATCCGGCAGTTCGCGCGAGCGCTCGAGGACCGGGGCGTCGACGTGTTCGTGCGTGAGCCGCGCGGACGCGACATCGCGGCGGCGTGCGGGCAGCTCCGGACCGACAAGCTGGTTCAGCTGGAAGGGACGTCGTCGGGCGGCTGACGCGTCATCGGTAGGCGTTGAAGATCCGTCCCCACCGGGCCGCGGTCAGCGCCGGGAAGGCCTTGTACGACTCACGGTCGTAGCTGAAGTAGATGAAGGCGGCCCGCCCCTCGAGCTGGTCCCCCTCGACCAGTCCGAAGTAGCGCCCGTCGTAGCTCTCCTCACGGTTGTCCCCGAGGAAGAAGTAGCGGTCCTCCGGAATCGCGATCGGGCCCCAGGTGTCCCGCGTCGGGCTGTAGGTGGCCGGCTCGACCGCGTCGGTCAGATACGCACGCTGCCACATCATCTCCGGCGATCCGCCGTCCGGGACGTCGGCATGCCGGGCGTACGGCTCCGGCACGCGTTCTCCGTTCCGATAGAGGACCCGGTCGCGCATCACGAGCGTGTCGCCGGGGAGCCCGACCAGCCGCTTCACGAGCTTGAGGGAGTCGGAATGCGGCGGATCGAAGATCAGGATCTCGCCGTGTCGGCGCTGGGAATAACCGGGAATCCGTGCGCCGACGAACGGCACCGTGGACCCGACCGCCGCCTTGTTCACGACGAGGAAGTCCCCGATCAGCATCGTGTCCTTCATCGACCCCGAGGTGATGAAGAACGTCTGGATCAGGAAGGTCCGGAGCACGAGGAAGAGCGCGATCGACCAGAAGATCGTCCGCAGGGTCTCGCCCCATCCCCCCTTCTCGGCCTGCTCGTCCGCGCCGGAGTCCGAGGTCGCCCCACCTCCGGACTTCGTGGATCCCTCGCCGGCGATCCCTCGTCGCGTCCGCTTCTTTCCCTTGCTCATGGATCTGGGCTCATCGATCTCGGCTCATCGGAATTGGGTCACGGGTGCGTCGATGGTCACGTCACCCGGTCTCGCCGGGATCCGCCAGCCGCGTGTCGTCGGGGGCACCGGGCCGCTCCCGGAAGTACGGCCGGAGATCCCACCACGGCGTTTCGGGTGGCTCGGGGGGGGACGGCACGAGCGCCGGCTCCCAGTCCGCCCCGAGAACGACCGTGACATCCAGATACAGATTCTCGTCGCGTTCGGTCCGCACGGTACGGACGCCGAGCGCGTCGGCCACCGCCTGGGCCCAGGCTACATCGCCCGAGCGAAGAAGCACCACGGTCGAGTCCCGATCGAACTGGAGCGTCCCGCCGTCGACGTGGTTTCCGAAGTGGACCACGTCGAACCCGCGGTCGCGCAGCGTGTCCGTGGCGGCGGCGGCCATCCCGCCACGCCCTCCGCCGTTCAGTACCTCCACCCGAACACGCTCGCCTTCGAAGACCGGGAGGAACTGAATCGTCGGCATCTCGCCGGGCAGCGGTTCGGACCACCACTGAGACAGCGTCGACCCCAGGAAGGCGCCGACCACCAGCACGACGGCCACGACGACTACACCGCGGATGCGCGAACCCATGCCTCTCCCTCCGCCATAGAATTCCAGAGCGCGATCGTTTCGGGGCGGACGGGCCGCCCCTTCTTCATCAGAAACCTGATCCGGGCTCCCACGATCTCGTGCACCGTGCCCTCGAGATCGTCCGGGGCCCGCTCCCGCAACTCCGCCCGCCAGTTCTTGCGCGACGTCCGGCCCGGTTCGAGAAAATCGGCGGCGTACAGCGCCATCCCGATCGTCTCGAACATCGGATGCCCCAGTGTATGGTACGAGATCGCCTGCAGGAGAGGTTCGTCGATGACCCCTTCACGGCGCAGCAGCGCGGCGGCGGCGGGGCCGTGCAGGACGTTGTCGGGCAGGAGCCGGAGCTTCCCGCGCAGCACCTTCCGGAGTTCGTCCGGTGCCTCCTCCTTCACGCAGTCGTGAAGCCAGGCGGCGGCCTTCCACCGACGACGCTGCTTCTTCTTCAGGCCCATTTCCCTGGCCCACCCGTTCATGAGATCGGCGACCCGACCCATGTGCTTTCGGCGCGACTTCGAACAACACGCCCATTCGGGCAGTTCGCCCTTCGAGGCGGCCTTGATGAGCGGGTGGGTGGGCGGCACGTCGTGGATGGTGGTTCGAGGAACGGGACGGCGGAGAAGCTATCGGGATCCGGGGCGAGCGGCTACGCCCCCGTTGACCCCCACACTAGCTTCCCCACATGTCGAACGACGGAATGCGTATCGAATGGGATGCCGCGCTCGTGGGAGCGCTCGCCGGGACGCTGGATCGGGTCGGACGGAACGCTCGCGTGCGGGCGCTCCACCTCGACCCGGTCCAGCGCCGGGTGTCGCTCTATCTGCGCGAGGCGGTGTGGATATGGGACCTCCACCCGGAGCGAACCGCCTTCCGGGTCATGGAGCCCCGGGACGCACCCGAGGAGGCGACCCGACTCCCCGCGACGCTCCGCGCGGTCGAGGCTCTCCCCGACGATCGGGTGCTGGAGCTGCGATTCCGCCGGCTCCGGGGCCGGCCGTCGAAGATCGCGCTGGTGCTGGAGCTGATCCCGAATCGCGAGAACGCCCTCGAACTGCACGATGACGAACGGACGATCCGCCGGCTGCTTCGAACGCGCGAAGAGGCCGATCGGGCCCTCGTCCGGGGACGACCGTACGAGCCGCCCACACCGAGCGGCCGCCGGGGCGCCACCGAAGCCCTCGGCAGGGACGCGTGGATGGAGCACCTGCTCCCGGTTCCGCCGGCGCAGCGTCGCCGGGCCCTCGTATCCGGAATCGCGTGGACGTCCCCGATCGTCTCGGATGCGCTGCTCGGTGACGCGGCCGCACTGGACGGGCCCGCCGCCGAGGCCGCGCTCGAGCGCGGATGGGTCCGCTGGGAAGCCCTGAAACGCGCGGCCACCGATCCGGACGCCCAGGACGCCGCCGTACTGCTGCCGCGGGGGACCCGTACCCCCCAGCCATACCCCGTGCCGGTAGCCGACCGGACCGTCGAGCGCGCCGACGATCTGCTCGACGCCTTCCGTCGGGCGGCCGAAGCCGTGGATGCACGGGAGATCCCGCTGCTGCCGGGAGCCCTCCTCGAACGGCTCGACGACCACGTGGACCGCCTGAGTTCGCGGGTGGGCCGCCTCGAGGACGAGTTCGCGGGGCTCGACGACCCGGCGCCGGTGCGGGCGCGTGGCGACCTCCTGCTGGCGCGCTTCGGC
>DATFJS010000030.1:0-2136 GCA_035269045.1 Longimicrobiales bacterium
GCCGGCGCGACCCCGGACCGGCACCCGGCGGCCGTACTCGCGCGCGTGTACTCGCCTCCGTGGTGGCCGTCCTCGCCCTCCTCGTCGGCATCGGCTGGACGGCGAACCGTTCCCTCGACCGGATCTGGGCGCGGGGTGAAGCCGTCCTCGAGATCCGGCGGCTGGCGGATGCGGAAGAGTACGAGGCGGCGCTCGAGGTCGGTGAGCGCGCCCTCCGAATTCTCCCCGACCTGCCCGTCCTCGACAGCCTGGTGGATCTCGTCTCCGGAACTCCGACCGTCGAGACGGAGCCGTCCGGCGCCGCCGTGGCGTTCAGGGACTACCAGAATCCCGACGCGCCGTGGACGGACTTCGGCCGCACGCCCCTCTCCGACCGGCGCCTTCCGCTCGGCCTCCGGCGGTGGCGATTCACGCTGGAGGGTCACGACACGGTCGACGCGATCGGGGGTGCAGGTCCGGACTGGTCCCTGCGCATGCCCCCCGAGGGCTCGATTCCCGACGGGATGGTGCTGGTCCCCGGCGGCACCACGGGCGGATTCATCGACGCCATCGGACCGCTGCCCGAGCTTCCCTTCGCAGACTACTACATCGACCGCTACGAGGTGACGAATGCCTCGTTCGCGGAGTTCGTGGACGCGGGAGGATACGAGCGGGAGGAATTCTGGACGCGCGAGTTCGTCCTGGACGGCGAGGTGATCGGCTGGGCGGACGCGATGGAGCGGTTCGTGGATGCCACCGGACGGCCCGGGCCCGCGACGTGGGAACTCGGACGCCCGCCTCGGGGCGAGGAGTCGCTACCCGTGACCGGGGTGAGCTGGTACGAAGCCGCGGCCTACGCCGAATACCGAGGCAAGAGTCTGCCCACCCTCCGGCACTGGGTGGTGGCCGCGGGCACGGGTGGAGCCGGCGTGATCATTCCGCTCAGCAACTTCGAGGGCGAGGGCCCAGCCGCGCCTGGCACGTTCCAGGGGATGAGCCCGTTCGGGGCATTCGACATGGCTGGAAACGTGCGGGAGTGGGTCCTGAACAGCGCGGGCGATCGACGCCACGCGCTCGGGGGCGCGTGGAGCGACCTCTCCTACTTCTTCAGCGGCCCGAACGCCCAGCCGCCGTTCGACCGGCTGCCCGTCAACGGCTTCCGGCTGGCCCAGTACACACGGCAGGACGACTTCGGGGGTGACGCGGCCGGCGACGTGCCGCTGATGGTTCGCGACTACACCGAGGAGCGGCCGGTCGCCGACGAGATCTTCGAGGTCTACGCCGCGCAGTTCGCGTACGACCCCACCCCGCTGGACGCGGTGGTCGAGGAGGAGCTGGAGTACGAGTTCGGTCGCGTCGAGGTCGTGTCGTTCGAGGGCGTGGGGTGGGGTCGCATCCGCGCCTACCTGTACCTGCCCGAGGACGCCCAGCCGCCGTACCAGACCGTGATCTGGTTCCCGGGCTCCACCGCGGCGCGACCGGGCCCCGACCCCGACCCGCGGACCAACACCGGGAGCATCGAGCACTTCGTGGCGAGCGGTCGTGCGGTCCTGCTGCCGATCCTCCGAGGCACCCATTCGCGCGCCGAGCCGGATCAGCCCCTGGGAATGAGCACCACGTGGCCGAAACCCACCCGCGAGTACGTCGACTTCGCACGAAGCTGGGTATCCGAGGTGCGCCGATCGATCGACTATCTCGAGAGCCGGCCCGACATCGACACCGAACGGCTCGCCTACTACGGCACGAGCTGGGGTGGACGCTACGGGGCGATCGTTCCCGCGGTCGAGCCGCGCCTCTCGCTGAGCATGCTCGTCGTCGGTGGCCTCGCCTCCGGTTCCGCCCTGCCGGAGGTCGATCAGATCAACTTCGTGACGCGCGTCACCGTCCCCACGCTGATGCTGAACGGGCGCTACGACCCGCTTCAGCCCGTCGAGACGGCTCAGCTCCCGATGTACCGCCTGCTCGGAGCACCGGCCGAAGACAAGCGGCACGTCATCTACGAGGGATATGGCCACGCCGTGCCGCCGAACGAACGGGTCCGCGAGACGCTCGACTGGCTCGACCGGTATTTCGGTCCGCCCTCGCCGGCGGGATAGGGGCGAAATCGGACCGGCGTGGTGCGCGTCGATCATGGCCGGGCTGCAGAGCGCCGACGTC
>DATFJS010000031.1:0-2384 GCA_035269045.1 Longimicrobiales bacterium
GCCGCTCCATCACGATCGGAACCGAGAACACCGCCGAGGCGCTCACGGACTTCACGCTCGTGACGGCCGAGTACGCCGTCGGGGACCTCAAGGGTGTGATCGGGGTCATCGGACCGACGCGGATGCCCTACGAGAAGGTCATCTCCATCGTCGGCTCCACGTCTCGACTCGTATCGAACATCCTGACGCCCTGAGACATCAATGGCGGACTACTACGACCTCCTCGGAGTCGACCGCGACGCCGGTGCCGACGAGATCAAGAAGGCCTATCGCAAGCTCGCGCTGAAGTACCATCCCGACCGCAACGACGGCTCGAAAGAGGCGGAAGAGCGGTTCAAGGAGGTCACCGAGGCGTACGAGGTCCTGAAGGATTCGGACAAGCGGCAGGTCTACGACCGCTACGGCGAGGAGGGGCTGAAGGGGCGCGGCGGAGCCGGCGGGTTCGGCGGTGCCGGATTCGACTTCTCCGACGCCATCGAGGTCTTCATGCGCGACTTCGGGGGCTTCGGGGGCTTCGGCGATCTCTTCGGTCAGCGCGGCCGGCGGGGTGACCGGAAGCGGCAGGGCGAGAGCCTCCGTGTCCGCCTGTCTCTGACGCTCGCCGAGGTCATGGACGGCGCCACGCGCACCGTGAAGGTCTCGGTGCTCGACGAATGCGATCGCTGCGACGGCTCGGGGGCCGAACCCGGGACCTCCGCCACCACCTGCCCGCAGTGCGGCGGGGTGGGGGAGGAGCGCGTCGTCCATCAGAGCATCATGGGACAGATGGTGTCGGTGCAGCCGTGCCGACGCTGCCGCGGGGAGGGGCGCATGATCGAGACGCCCTGCACGCGTTGCCAGGGCGAGGGGCGGTACCGCACGCAGCGGGAGGTCGAGGTCGAGGTGCCGCCCGGCGTCTCCGGCGAGAACTACATCACGCTGCGCGGCAAGGGGAACTCCGGACAGCGGGGTGGCCCCCGCGGCGACCTCGTGGTGCTTCTGGAGGTCGAGGACGATCCGCGGTTCGTGCGGGACGGGGCGAACCTCGTGCACGAGCGACCGATCACCTTCGCGCAGGCGGCCCTCGGCGACGACGTCGAGGTCCCCACGGTGAAGGGTACCGCACGCGTGAAGATCCCGGCGGGACTCCAGTCGGGCACCCTGCTCCGGCTCCGGGACAAGGGTCTGCCCGAGCTCAACGGCGCGGGCCGGGGCGACCTCCTCGTGCGGGCCGTCGTCTACACCCCGCGCGACCTCTCGGGCGAGGCCCGCGAGGCGCTGGAGCGGCTCCGTGAGGTGGAGGAGCCGGCGCCTCAGGCCCTGGACGCCGAAGGCAGGGGCTTCTGGTCGCGGGTGAAGGAGGCCTTCTCTGGCTGAAGTCCCCGGGCGATGGCGCGTGATCCGCGCCCGCGCGAGCGGGGGCGGCACGCCGGGTGATTCGGCCGACGCATCGATCGGGGCGTCGGTGGACACGCCGTCGGCCGAGGCGGACCTGATCGACGCGCTGCTCGCGGATGCGCTCCTCGAACTCGGCGGGCGCGCGGTGCAGGTCGTCGACGGTGCCGGCACGACCTACCTCCCGGAGTCGACCGAGGTGCCCGACGACCCCCGCCAGCTCGCCGCCCTCATCGAGGAACTGTCGGGTCTGGAGCACGTCCGCGTCGAGTACGACTGGCAGGAGCAGGCCGACTGGGCCGAGCTCTGGAAGGTCGGACTCGAGGCACGCCGCATCACCGACCGGCTGGTCGTGACCCCCTCCTGGATCGAGCCGGGCGCCCGTCCGGGCGATCTGGTCCTGGTCCTCGACCCCGGAATGGCGTTCGGGAACGCAGAGCACGGAACGACGCGTGGATGTCTCCGGCTGCTGGACGGCGCGGTCCACGACGGGGATGAACTCCTCGACATCGGTGCGGGCTCCGCGGTCCTCTCGATCGCCGCGGCCATGCTGGGCGCCGAGCGGTGTCTCGCGGTCGAGGGCGACGAGCTCGCGATCGAGACCGCCCGGGAGAACGCGGTCCGCAACGGCGTGGGGGAGCGGGTTGAGGTGCGTCACGCACGGGTCGATGCCGAGAAGATTTCCCGGCTGGGGCTGTTCGATGGTGTGATCTGCAACATCGAGGGCCATCTGCTCGCCCCGCTCCTGCCGGGTCTCACCGCCGCCGTCCGTCCGGGTGGCTGGCTTCTGCTGTCCGGCATTCTGGCGGATCAGTGGGGGTGGTTCGACGAGGCGGTTTCCGGGTCGGGGTTCACATGCACCACCGTCGACGCGGACGGCGAGTGGCGGTCCGGGCTCTTCCGGCGACAGGACGGTCGGTAGGCGGACGGCACGGAGGCGGACGATTCGCGGGTGGACGATTCGCGGACCGAAGATTCGCGGACCGAAGATTCGCGGACCGAAGATTCGC
>DATFJS010000032.1:0-2246 GCA_035269045.1 Longimicrobiales bacterium
ATGGCGAGCGCGACGTCCATCATCGGGTACAGGTGGCCGCGTGCCGGCGAGGTGTAGATCAGGATCGTGCTCATTCGCGCTCCTCCAGGGTGGGTGGCGCCTGCGTCGTACCGTCGGCCATGACGCCACGTGCGAGGCGGACCATCGTCGCCTCGGTCGTCGCGACGGAGCGACGCAGATCGAGGCGCAGGAGCTTCCAGACGTACAGGTCGGTGGCGGCCACGAGCGCGTCGACGCGCACACGATCCGCCGCGCATGGACCGAGCCCGAAGACCCGCATCGCCCAGGCGCGGTGGTACGTGCGGCCTCGCTCCACCCCCTCCCGCGCCACGGTCTCTCCGTCGTGCTCCTGGGCGAGCAGATTCAGGACCAGACGCCCCTCGGCCTCGTAGTGCGCGACGAGGCTGCAGATCGCCCCTTCGACGTCGCCGGGTCGGCTCGCCCCGCGCTGCGCCTCGACCCGCCTCGCGACCCGCTCGCCGACGGCGTGCAGGCAGCCGTCGCGCGAGCCCATGTGGCGTAGCACCGTCTGCACCGTGACGCCGGCCCCCTCGGCGATCGCGGGCAGCGTCACGTCGGCCAGCGGTCCGCTCGCCAAAAGTCCCTCGGTGGAGGTCACGATCCGTTCCGTCGTCTGGGCGGCCCGGCGGGCGCGGTTGGTCATGTCGTACGTGCGAGCCATCACGACACCTCGATTCGTGTTGATGATAGACACACGGATATTCGATGTCAACCGCCTTCACATGAATCGGGGCACGCGAGCCTACCGCCCGAGCGGTAGAGTCGGACATGCACCGCCTCGACAGTTGGATCGACCACGTCCCGGACGACGACGCCACCGGACGGCTCCGAACCCTTTACGAACGGATCCGAGGGCCCGACGGCTCCATCGACAACATCATGCGGGTGCACAGCTTGCGCCCTCACACGATGGAGGGACACCTGGCGCTGTACAAGAGCGTCCTGCATCATGCGCGGAACACCCTGCCACGCTGGCTGCTAGAGACCGCCGGGGTATACGTCAGCCTGCTGAACGGCTGCGACTACTGCGTCGACCACCACTACGCCGGGCTCCGTCGCCTCCTGACCGACGACGCCCGGGCAGAGGCGATCCGAGCCGCCCTGCGCCGCGGCCGTCCCGAGGAAGCGTTCCACGGCCGCGAGCTCGCCGTGCTCCGCTACGCCGAGGCGCTGACGGTCGCGCCCGCGACGATGAGCGAGACCAACGTCGAATCGATGCGCGCCGAGGGGATGAGCGACGGCGAGATCCTCGAGGTGAACCAGGTGGTCGCCTACTTCGCGTACGCGAACCGCACGGTGCAAGGCCTGGGCGTCACGACCGAGGGCGACACGCTGGGCCTCGCGCCCAGCGCCGCCGACGACCCCGACGACTGGGGTCATCGCTGAGGGCGTGTCGTCGGATGCACCACCCCCGGCGCCGACCCGCCCTCCGACGCGACTCGGCCCATCACGATGGACGGGCCGAGTCGATCGGCACCGTTCGTCGATGGGCCGGGCTGCGTCAGGCGGCCTCGGCGTGAGCGCTCTCGCCGAACACCCGCAACGTGTCGAGCGACGCCTCGAGGTTGCGGGCGATCAGGCGCTCGACCACGACCGCGTCGACGATGCGACCCAGCATTCTGCCTGGCAGCTCGTAGTGGTGATCGACCGTGACCTCGGTGCCGCCCGCGACGGGACGGTAGCTCCACTCGTGCCACCCGCGGAACGATCCTTCGATCGTCCCCTTCCAGCGGATCGACGAGCCGTCATCCTCGACCTCGCTGACCGTGTGGTGTATCGGGTAGCCGTGGCCCGCCAGCTGGTACGTGTGCTCGCTGTAGGTCCCCGGCTCGCCGCCACCCTCCAGCTTCGTCGGGGCGCTCAGGCCCACGTACCATTCCGCCCAGCGTTCTGGGTCGAGGACCATGCCGCGGATCGCGGCCGGCGGTGCGGCAACGACGATCGTCTTGTGGATGTGCGCCATGTCGACTCCCGTTCTGGCAACCCGCCTCGTCGTCGCGCGTCCGGGGACGGAAAACGTGACGGGCAAGCGGAACGACAATGGGAGATCGCCCTGAGGACGCCACGGCGACGCCCTCAGTATGCGCCTCGCAATCGCCGCTTCGGGGGGTCCACGCGACGGGCGCCCGGCGACCGCGCGAGCCGCACGCGAGAAGAAGCCAGCGACGAGGTAGCTGAGCGAAGGCTGCCACGACAGTCGTTCGACGCCGGTCCGAAGAACGTCG
>DATFJS010000033.1:0-9943 GCA_035269045.1 Longimicrobiales bacterium
ACGCTCCCCCCGCACCCGCGTTTCTTCGCTGGATGTTCCGCGACCGGAGAGGCGCGGACCCGATGGGCCCGGGATCGTGGCCCCTCGATCACCCGAGAGGTAGCGACGTGTCGGATCGATTCGACGCAGAAGTCCAGGCACACGCCGAAGACTCCATCCAGCGCGAGGTCTTCGGGACCCGGCTCGGATTCATTCTGGCCGCCGTCGGAAGCGCGGTCGGGCTCGGCAACATGTGGCGCTTCAGCTACACGGCGTCGGAGGGCGGGGGCGCGGCCTTCGTCTTCCTCTACGTCATCCTCACGCTGATCATCGGGATTCCGATCATGCTGGCCGAGTTCGCGGCCGGCCGGAAGTCGCGGCGTTCTCCGATCGGCGCGCTGCGGGAAGCCGGTGGGCCCAAGTGGATTCCGGTCGCCTTCTTCTATGTGGGCGCGGGCTTCCTCATCCTCTCGTACTACTCGGTCATCGCCGGGTGGGTGGTGCGCTACGCCTTCGAGGCGATCACGATCGGCTTCCCGGCGGACGCCGGAGCGCACTTCGAGGCGATCTCGACCGGACCGCAGGCGATGTCCTATCACCTGCTGTTCATGATCTTCACCGTCATCATCGTGATGGGCGGTGTCGAGAAGGGGATCGAGCGGGCCAGCTCGCTGATGATGCCGGCGCTCTTCTTCATCCTGGTCGGGCTCGCGGCATGGGCCTTCACGCTCGACGGTGCCGGCGCCGGCTACGCGGCCTACCTCCAGCCGCAGTGGGGCGACCTGCTCGACGGCGGGACGTTCGCCTCGGCCGCGGCGCAGGCGTTCTTCAGCCTGTCGCTCGGAATGGGCGCGATGCTGACCTTCGCGAGCTACCTGTCGAAGGACGAGAATCTGAACCGCGAGGCGGTCGTCATCTCCTTCGCCGACTTCCTCGTGGCCTTCATCGCCGGTCTCGTGGTCTTCCCGATCGTGTTCGCACTCGGGCTCCAGGGCGCGGTCAGCGAGTCCACGGTCGGCGCGCTGTTCATCGCGTTGCCGGGCGCCTTCGCGGAGATGTCCGGGGGCCGGATCATCGGCTCGCTGTTCTTCCTCGCGCTGATGGTGGGTGCGCTCACGTCCGCGATCTCGCTGCTCGAGGTCGTGGTGGCGTCGATCATCGACGAGTTCGACATCCCCCGGAAGAAGGCGGCCCTCGGGGCCGGAACGCTGATCGCGCTCTTCGGTCTGCTGTCCGCGTCGAGCCTCGACACGCTCGGGTTGATCGACGCGGTCGCGGGCGAACTGTTCCTGGTCATCGGCGGGCTCGGACTCGCGATCCTGGTCGGCTACCGGATGAAGGGCGCACGGGAGGAGCTCGAGAAGGGCGCCTCGCCGCTCTTCCGAAAGCTCATCCCGGTCGTCTTCGTCTTCCTGCGCTACATCGTCCCGCCGATCGTGATCTTCGTGATCTACGATCGTCTGATGAACGTGTGGAGCGTCATCCAGACCACGTATCTGGGCGGCTGACCCGCGTCGACTCGTCCGGCGAGGAACCACGGGAGGGGCGGGGCCTACAAGGCTCCGTCCCTCTTTCGTTTACAGGAGTTTCCAGCGTGCGAACCCTCCTCGGTCGACTCGATTCCCGTGGCGCCGCCCCTCGCCGCACGGCGTCCCGCGATACCATCCATCGCCCCGCGCTCGCCAGCCGTGCCCTCCAGGGTCTCGGCGGACTGCTCGTCATCCTCGGGCTCTCCGCCTGCGCCGGCTCGGACGCCGGCGACGCCTCGGCGGACTCCGGAACCGAGGCACCCTTCCGGGCCGCCCTGCTGACCGCGGGCCCGGTGTCGGACGCGGGCTGGTACGCGGGTGCCTACGAAGGGCTGCTCCAGATCGAGGAGCGCTGGGGCGCGGACATCAGCCACCAGCAGACGCGGACCCCGTCGGAGTACGACGAGGCCTTCCTCGCGTACGGCACGGAGGGCTACGACCTGGTCTTCGCCCACGGCTCCGAGTACCAGGACGCCGCCATGCGGGCGGGTGAGCGCTTCCCCGAGACGACCTTCATCGTGAGCGGCGGCGGGCAGATCGCCGACAACGTCGTGCCGCTGATCTTCACCCTCGAGAACGCCACCTATCTGGCCGGGATGGCCGCGGGTGGCATGACCGAATCGGACGTCGTGGGGATGGTCGGCGGAGTCCGGATCCCACCGGCCGTGGGTGTCTTCCTCGCCTTCGAGGCGGGGGTGAAGGCGGTGCGCCCCGACGCCGAGGTGATCGAGACGTGGATCGGAAGCTGGGACGATGTGGCCGCTGCGAAGGAGGCGGCGGTCAGCCACATCTCGCGGGGCGCCGACGTGATCGTCCACAACACGGACGGCGCGAGCTTCGGGGTCTTCAACGCGGTGCGCGAGGCGGTCGATGCAGGTGATCCCACCTGGGCCATCGGGATGAATCGCGATCAGAACGACATCGCCCCCGAGGTCACGCTCGGAAGCGCGGTGATCCGGATCGAGGACGCCTTCATCGAGATCACGGAGGCGTGGCGGGCCGGTGAGATCGGCGGTGCGCCCTTCTACGCCGGCGCGTCGAGCGAGGTGGTCGACTTCGTGGCGAACCCCGCCGTGATGGACCGGATCCCCGAGGACCTGCTGGCTCGCATCGACTCGATGCGCACGGCGATCCGGGTCGGGGAATTCGATCCGCCGCGAGTCCCCTTCATCGAGGGGGAGGAGGGATTCGGCGAGGGCACCACAGGGGGCGGATGACCGGATCGCCGGACGTCCCGGTCCGGATCCGCGGACTCCGACGCACCTTCGGATCCGTCGTCGCACTCGACGACGCCCGTCTGGAGGTGCGAAGTGGCGAGGTACACGCGCTCGTCGGTGAGAATGGCGCCGGCAAGACGACGCTCCTGTCGATCCTCGCCGGACACCTCACACCCGACTCCGGCACCATCGAGATCGACAGCGCGGCCATCCCCGACCGGGGCTGGACCACCCGCGAGGCGTGGGACCGCGGGGTCGGCATGGTGCATCAGCACTTCGCGCTCGTCCCCCGGCTGACCGGCCTGGAGAACCTCTCGCTCGGCGTCCGTCGGGCCCGTGCCGGCTGGGCGCTTCCCACCGGCTGGATCCGGGAGCGGGTCGAGGCGATCCGGGAGGAGACCGGCCTGGACGTCGACCTCCGCACCCCGGTCGAGCAGCTCTCGGTCGGAGAGCGCCAGCGCCTCGAGATCATGAAGGTGCTGCTGCGCGACCCACGCATCCTGGTGCTCGACGAACCGACCGCCGTCCTCGCCCCCTCCGAGGTGGACGGCCTGCTCACGCTGCTCCGCCGTCTCGCCGGCGAGGGCCGCGCCGTCCTTCTGGTCGCACACAAGCTCGACGAGGTCCTGCGGGTCGCGGACCGGATCACGGTGCTCCGCAACGGTCACACCGTGCTGGAGGAGGAGCGGCGGAAGGTGACCGCGCGGTCCGTCGCGGAAGCGATGGTCGGTGACGCCCAGGCGCTCGATGCACCCGAACGCACCGCGGTGGAGCCCGGGGAGATCCGTGCGCGCTGGCTCGGCCGCGACGACGGAGCCGATCTCGAGCTCCGGGCCGGGGAGATCGTCGGCGTCGCCGGGGTCGAGGGGAACGGACAGCGAGCGCTCGCGCGGGCGCTCGCCGGCCGCCAGCTCCCGGATGACGGGCGTGTGCACCTGCCGGACGGCATCGCCTACATCCCGCAGGACCGCGGCCACGAGGGGCTTATCGGGTCCTTCGACCTGACGGAGAACGTGGCGCTGGGCCATCACGCCGACCCGGCCGTGCGCGGCGGGCCGGGTCGGCTGTTCCTGCGCTGGAATGCGCTCACCGCCCGCACCCGCGAGATGATCCACACCTTCGGGATCCGGACCTCGGGCTCCCGCGCCACGGCCGCGTCGCTGTCGGGCGGCAACCAGCAACGGCTCGTCGTCGCGCGGGAGCTGCACGGGCGCCCCGAACTGGTCGTGGCCGAGAACCCGACCCGCGGCCTCGACGTGGCGGGCGCGCGCTTCGTGCACGACCAGCTCCGGCGGCTGCGCGGATCCGACGACGCCCCCGCGATCGTGCTCGTGTCGACCGACCTCGAGGAGGTGCTCGCGCTGTCCGATCGCATCTGCACGATCGTGCGGGGTCGGCTGACCGAGGTGCCCGCGGACGAGCGGACGCGGGAGGGCGTGGGTGCCCGGATGCTGGAGGCGGGCGAATGATCCGCGCTCGCTGGTGGGGGCCGTTCTTCGGGATCGGACTCGCCCTGGTCGTCACGAGCGTGGCGCTCGCGCTCGGAGGCTACGACGTCGGCGAGGCGTTCGCCGCGCTCTGGCGAGGCGCCTTCGGATCGGAGCAGGCGATCGCGTCGTTCACGCTGAAGCGGTCCGTGCCCCTCCTCCTGACGGGCCTCGCGGTCGCGCTCGCCTTCCGTGCCGGCATCTGGAACATCGGCGCCGAGGGGCAGCTCTACGCGGGGGCGGTGGCCGGCTTCACCGTCGGGCTGATCGGGGGCGGGCTGCCCTCGTTCGTGCTCATCCCACTGGTTCTCCTGGCCAGCCTCCTGGCGGGGGCCGCGTGGGCCGCGCTCCCGACGATCATGAAGCTGAAGGGCGGCACCAACGAGGTCATCACCACCCTCCTGCTGAATTTCGTCGCCATCAACCTCACCGCGTGGCTCGTGCAGGGTGCGCTCCAGGAGCCACGCGGCGTCTACAACGAGTCCGCCCCGCTGCCCGAATCGGCGCACCTGCCCATTCTCTGGGGCGAAACGGACCTGCACGTCGGTTTCGCCCTCGCGGTCGTTCTCGCGGTCGGTCTCTGGGTCGTCTTCCGGTTCACGCGCGCCGGGTTCCTGGTGCGCGCCATCGGCGAGGGGCCGGCCGCGGCGCGCATCACCGGCCAGGTGCGGTCGAACCGGGTCACGGCCGGCGTCTTCCTGGCCTCCGGCGCCCTGGCGGGTCTGGCGGGCGCCGTGCAGGTCGCCGGGGTGGATCTGAAGCTGTACGAGAGCCTCTCGCCCGGGTGGGGCTACACCGCGATCGCGGTCGCGCTGCTCGCCCGGCTGAATCCGCTCGGCGTCGTGCTGACCGCGGTCTTCTTCGGCGCGCTCCAGGCGGGCGCGGCCGGCATGCAGCGGGCGGCCGGGGTACCCTTCGCGTGGGTCAACGTGATCGAGGCGATCGCGGTGCTCGGCGTTCTGATCGCGGCCCGCGAGAAGGCGGCGGCATGATCGAGGCGCTCCTGCAGGCCGCGACGCCCACGGGCGCAGGCTGGGCCGCCTTCGTGGAGGCGGGCGTCCGCCTCGGCATCCCGCTCGTGCTGGCCGCGCTCGGCGAGATGGTGAGCGAGAGGGCCGGCGTGCTCAACATCGGCCTCGAGGGGTCGATCATCGCGGGGGCGCTGGGCGGTGCGCTCGGCGCCCTCGCGACGGGATCGGCGGGCGTCGGGGTCGTCGCGGGCGGAGCAGCCGGCGTGCTGGTCGGTCTGGCCTTCGCGATTCCCGTGGTGTGGCTCAACACCGACCAGATCATCACGGGTACCGCGGTGACCCTCCTCGGCCTGGGCGGCACGGCCGCGATCTACTCGTCCCGCTTCGGCGCGACCGGGACGCAGCTCACGCTTCCGACCCTCGAGCCGATCGCCATTCCGCTGCTCTCCGGTATCCCGGTGCTCGGGCCCGCCTTCTTCGACCTCGCGCCCACCGCGTACCTGACCTTCGCGCTCGCGCCGCTGCTGGCGTGGTTTCTCTTCCGGACGGAGTGGGGCCTCGAAGTGCGTGCGGTCGGCGAGGATCCGGACGCAGCTGCTGCCGCCGGCCTCCCGGTGCGCCGCCTGCGTCTCGCGGCCGCGCTGTTCGGCACCCTGCTCGCCGGGCTCGCAGGGGCGCACCTCGCGCTCGCCTACGCCGGCACCTTCGCCGAGAACATGTCGGCGGGACGGGGCTTCATCGCCATCGCGGTGGTGGTGCTCGGACGGTGGCGGCCCTGGGCCGTGCTGTTCGCGGGGCTCTTCTTCGGCGCGGCATCGGCGCTCCAGTTCCTGCTGCAGACCCTCGGATGGGACGTCGGGTATCAGCTTTTCCTCGCGCTGCCCTACATTCTGACGCTGGCGGCGCTCGGCGGCTGGATCGGTCGATCTCGCGCCCCCGCGGCGCTCGGCCTGCCGTGGCCGCGACGTCACTGATGGCCGCCACCCCGCATTCGACGACTCGACCCGACACGGGACGACCATGACGCTTCGGCATATTCCGATCCTCGGTGCGGCACTCGCGCTGCTGCTCTCGATCTCCGTCTCTCCGGCCTCGGCGCAGGTCCCGATGGAGCGCGGGTTCGTCGGTGCGGCGCTCGACCTCCGCGGCCTCGACGGACTCAAGCGGGTGCTGCTCGTCGCCGCCCACCCCGACGACGAGGACACCGCACTGCTCACCACCCTGGCCCGTGGTCAGGGTGCGGAGGCCGCCTATCTCTCGATCACCCGAGGGGACGGCGGCCAGAACCTCATCGGGCCGCAGCTGGGTGAGGGGCTCGGCGCGATCCGCACCGGTGAGCTGCTCGCGGCACGCGAGCTGGACGGTGGCGTGCAGTTCTTCACCCGCGCGATCGACTTCGGGTATTCGAAGACCGCCGAGGAGACGATCGAGAAGTGGGAGGAGGACGAGGTCCTGCGCGACATCGTCATGGTCATCCGGCGTTTCCGGCCGCACGTGATCGTGAGCGTCTGGCAGGGCAACGAATCGGACGGGCACGGACACCACCAGGCGTCCGGGATCCTGACCAAGGAAGCCTTCGAGGTCGCGGCGGACCCGACCCGATTCGCGGAGCTCGAGGACATCGGGCTCGAAGCGTGGGCGACGCCCAAGCTCTACCTCCTGAACCGCCGGACGGAGGAAACCGACACGCGGGTCGAGACCGGCACCTACGACCTCGTGCTCGGACGCTCGCACTATCAGATCGCGATGGACTCGCGCAGCCAGCATCGTTCCCAGGACATGGGGGCCGCCCAGCCGTTCGGGCAGCGCAGCTCGCGGCTGCTGCTGGAGGCCCTCCACACGACCGACGGTGGACTGGTCCGCGTGACCGACGTCCAGCGTGCACCCACCTCCGCGGTCGATCCCGCCGAGACGTTCTTCGCCGGCGTCGACACGACGCTTGCCGGCCCCGCGGAGGCGCTCGACATCCCCCGAGCCGACGAGATCGCCCAGGAGCTCGCACGCTACCGCGGCCACCTCATGGACACGCGCCGCTACTTCGGTGCGGGTCAGGCCGCCGAGGCGGTGCGCTCCCTCGCCGAGGCGCGGATGCCTCTGGAGTCGGCGATCACGATCGTGGGCAGCGCCGCCGGCCAGCAGCTGCCCGGCGCCCGTGCCTACCTCACCGACCTGCTGCGGCGCGCCGAAGCGGTCGAGGATGCCCTGCTCGACATGACCGGCGTCGTCACGCGGGTCCGCGTCGAGGACGACCTGATCGTCCCCGGCGAGTCGGTGGACGTCCAGGTCGAGGTCTGGAACGGCGGCGGATTCGGGATCTCGAATCTCGGGACGTCGCTTCGGGTGCCCCCGGGGTGGGAGATCGAGTCCGGGCCGGTCGAGGGCTTCGTGCGTCAGGCGCCGGGCACCGAGGGCATCTCGGTCGCCGCGGGTGAGGTGGTCCGCTGGAACTACACGGTCAGCGTCCCGAGCGACGCCGACCTCTCCCGTCTCTACTACCGTGAGACCGAGGGCACGGACGCCATGTACGTGTGGCCCGAGGACGAGCCCCGGCTCTGGGGCCTGCCCAAGTCGCCGCGACCGATCGCCGCCGAGGTCGCCGTGACCTTCCTCGAGGACTACACCCCCGGGTGGGCAGAGCGGGAGGGTGTGCCACTGCGCACCCCCTCCGTTTCGACCGTCGTCGAGGGGGAGTATGTCGGCGTCGACCAGGCCGACGGCCAGTTCACGCATCCGCCGCTCGTGGTGCCCGCGATCTCGGTCGCGACCGAGCCGAGTTCGCTCGTCTGGCCGTCCGGGCCGGACGGCGTGCCGGCGGAGGCCAAGCAGGTGACCGTGCGGGTCGAGAACCACGCCGAGGCGGGGCGGCGCGGAAGCGTCGGACTCGAGGTGGCCGAGGGCTGGGCGGTGAATCCGCGCAACCACACCTTCGACTTCGACGCGCCGGGCCAGCAGGAGGCCTTCACCTTCAACGTCGTGCCGCAGCGCGTGAATCCGGGCCGATTCACCTTCACCGCGCGCGCCACCGCCCTTTCGCCGGAGCGCAGCGAGGACGACATGCTCCAGGCGAACATGTACACCGAGGGGTTCTCGCTTCTCGACTACCCGCACATCGAACGGATGGCGTTCTTCGAGCCCGCCGAGATCGGGGTGAGCGTCGTGCCCGTGCGCGCGGACGACGTCTCGGTCGGCTACATCTTCGGGCCGGGCGACGACGGACTGCTCGCACTCCGGCAGATGGGCGTCGACGTGCGCGAGGTCACCGCGGACGACCTCCGCAACGGGAACCTAGACGACCTCGACGTTCTCATGCTCGGGATCCGCGTCTATGAGACGCAGCCCGAGATCGCGGCGCTCAACGACCGCATCCTCGCGTTCGCGGAGGACGGTGGCACCGTCGTCACGCAGTACAACCAGTACAACTTCCCGCGCGGCGAGTACGCCCCGTACCCCGTCGACATTTCCCGTCCGCACGACCGGACCACCGACGAGTTCAGTCCGGTGGAGTTCATCCACCCGACCTCGCCCGTGATCGACGGCCCGAACACCCTGACGATGGACGACTTCGAGGGGTGGGTACAGGAGCGCGGGCTCTATTACCTCGGGGAGTGGGACGACGCCTACGTGCCGCAGATCCGCTTCCGCGACCCCGGTGAGGACTGGAAGGAGGGCGCGCTGGTCGTGGCTCCGTTCGGCGAGGGGCTCTGGGTCTACACCGGCATCTCCTTCTTCCGGCAGTTTCCAGCGGGTGTACCGGGCGCGTATCGTCTGTTCGCCAACCTGGTCTCGCTCGACCGCGAGACGTGGGACGCCTGGGCCGACTCGATGGACGAGGAGCGGGATCGCTGATGCACGGAGCCGACCGATGACGCCAGAGCGCACGCCATGAGCGACCTCCCCGAACCCGAGGTCCGCCCCGGCGACGACGTGGATCCACCCGGCGGGCCCTGGAAGAGCTGGAAGTCCATCTACACGACGCTCGCGATCTGGGGCGTCGTCTGCATCCTGTTCCTGATCTGGATCACCTCGACGCTGAACATCGACGTCGGTGAGGCGCCGATGGATGCCGAAGCCGCGGTCACGGCGTCGGCTCCGGAGGTCGCTCCGTGACGGCAATCGACTGGGGAGTCTTCGGGCTCTACCTCTTCGGCGTCATGGCGTTCGCGCTGTGGCAGAGCCGTCGGAACGAAGGTGTCGAGGGCTTCTTCCTCGGCAACCGCCGGATGCCGTGGTGGGCCATCGGGCTCAGCGTCATGGCGACGCAGGCCAGCGCGATCACCCTGATCGGCACGACGGGCCAGGGCTACACGGACGGCATGCGGTTCGTGCAGACGTACCTGCCGCTGCCCTTCGCGATGATCGTCCTCTCGGTGGTCTTCGTACCCTTCTTCTATCGGGCGAAGCTGTACACCGCGTACGAGTATCTCGAGAAGCGCTTCGACCCCAAGACGCGCACGCTCACCTCGATGCTCTTCCTGATCGGACGGGCGATGGGGACCGGCGTCATCATGTACGCGCCCGCCATCGTGCTCTCCACGATTCTCGGATGGGACGAGGTCGTCACCATCTCGATCATGGCCGTCGTGACCATCGCCTACACGGTCACCGGCGGCATCACCGCGGTCATCTGGACCGATGTCGTGCAGATGCTGATGATGTTCCTCGGCATCGGGCTGGCCATCGTCTTCATGATCTCGGGCCTGCCCGACGGGGTCGGTGTGGCGGACGCCGCCTACATCGGCGGGGTCCAGCAGATGTGGAAC
>DATFJS010000034.1:0-2245 GCA_035269045.1 Longimicrobiales bacterium
GGTCCCAAAATACGGCGTGGCGTTCTCCTGAGGGGTGGGACACTCTGGGATTGGATGACGTCCAGGTATCCCGACCCCTTCAGTTTCTCTAACCGCACGACTTCGAGAGGGAGTGTGCTGAATTCTGTGTAACTGGCCATGATACCACCCCCCACGAGGGAGGAGTGACATGGCTGAGAAGAAGCAGGATCAGGACGTGGACGCGATGCTGGACCGCCTGCTGAAGGGCAGGAGTCCGGAGGAGGTCGTCGGCTCGGGCGGTCTGCTCGAGGATCTGACGAAGCGGCTGCTCGAGCGCGCCCTGGAAGGCGAGCTGACCGACCACCTGGGCTACGAGAAGCACGCGGAGGAAGGCCGCAACCGCGGCAACTCGCGCAACGGTCGTACGCGGAAGCGCGTGAGGACGGACACGGCCGAAATGGAGATCGAGGTGCCGCGCGACCGGGACGGCTCGTTCGAGCCCAAGCTCGTCCCGAAAGGCCAGCGACGGCTGCCGGGCTTCGACGAGAAGGTGATCGCGCTCTACGTCCGGGGCATGACGACACGCGAGATCCAGGGCCATCTCAAGGAGCTCTACAAGGTCGAGGTCTCGCCGAGCCTGATCTCGACGGTCACGGACGCGGTACTGGACGACATGAAAGCGTGGCAGAGCCGCCCGCCAGACCGAACTGCTCGCGGTCGACCCGCCCTCGCCGTGGGATCAGGACGGCCACCCAGCCACAGGTCGCGACCCCTTCGACCAGCGCCTGCCCGGGGACGACGGGACCTGGAGCGCCTGAGCCGACGCCCCGAAGGACCGGGGCTCGGCCGCCGCCTGCGCACCTCCTGCCCAGCGGCGCATCGTCATGACCCGCTCGCCCATCCCGCTCCCTCCCGGGTCGATCGGGCCACCGAATCCGCCCGAACCCCGTGCTTGACCGGCCGCACGCACGGGCCCCACTCTCGACGCGCGTCCCGTCGCGGCCGAGCGATGCCGGTTGGATCGCCTATCCCTTTGAATACTCTCCCCACCCGGAGGCCGCTCATGGTCGGTTGTGCCGATCGGCCCGCACGGACCCTGTCCGTCGCGTCCGCTCTGCTGTTCCCGCTGGTCCTCGTCTCGCCCCTGTACGCACAGGATTCTCCTCCTCCGCCCGACAGGGACCTTCCCTTCGCGACGCACGACTACCCGGGGCCAAGGCACCGTGACGTTCTGATCCCGGCCGGGACCGAGACCGGACTGCCTCGCGTGGTCACGCACGACAATCGTTCGACCGCGGGTCGCGTGGACGACGGAGTCCGGATCGTCGAACTCGAAGTGCAACGCGCCGACTGGCGGATCGAGTCGGATGCCGGCCCGGGGCTGCGCGTCGCGGCCATCGGCGAAGTCGGAGGCGTGCCGATGGTCCCGGCCCCGCTGATCCGCGCCGAAACCGGCATGCGCATTCGGGTGATCCTGCACAACCGCCTCGAGGCACCGCTGCAGGTATACGGCTTGTACGATCGGCCGGAGGAGGTGGACGACAGTACCTTCACGGTGCCCGGGAGCCAGACGGTCGAGGTGGAGTTCGAAGCCGGCCCGGTCGGGACCTATATCTATTCGATGTGGGAGGGGGAGCTTCCGGATTTCGACGACGAGGAGGCCTTCGTGCCCGAACGCGACCAGATGGCGGGAGCACTGATCGTCGATCCGGTCGGAGGAGGAGGCGAGGACCGGATCCTGGTGATGAACATCTTCGGAGAGCCGGTCGCCGAGACCGTCCATCCGGACGGGTACCTCGAGGCGCTCACCATCAACGGACGGACGTGGCCCTACACGGATCTCCTGGAGATGGAGGTCGGGACCACCGAGCGCTGGCGTGTGATCAACGCGACCGGTCGCAATCACCCCATGCACCTCCACGGCTTCTACTTCGACGTGCTCAGCAAGGGGACGACAGGGGCGGACCGGATCTATTCGCCCGAAGAGCGCCGGTCGGTCGTGACGGAGACCATGCGCTTCTACTCGACGATGGTGATGGATTTCACCCCCACCCGGCCCGGCCGCTGGATCTTCCACTGCCACCTGACCTTTCACGTGGCGGCGGGCATCCGGCTGCCGGGGGCGAGGGAAGCGGACCCCGAGCACGCGGAATCCCACATGTCCGGACTCGTCATGGGCATCGATGTGGCGCCGGGCCCGACCGACCTGATCGCACGCGGCGAGCCGGTGGAGGTCGACCTGTACGCGAAGCGCTACGGGGACGAGACCGGACGTCGCTTCGGC
>DATFJS010000035.1:0-6222 GCA_035269045.1 Longimicrobiales bacterium
GAGATGGAGGAGAGAGGCAGATCGCCCGGTTCGATGCGGAGAGCGCCCGGCTGGGGCGGCGGCGGATCGAGGGTGGTGAGATCGTCCTCGGCCGCGCACGCACCGGCCGCGAGCAGCGCCGCCAGTGGCAGAGCCGCCAGCAGGAATGGGAGCAGCGGTCGACGGCCCGACGACGACGGGGGGACACCGCCGGGCGGCGGAACGGCCTTCACCCTCGCTTCGCCGCCCGAAGGAAGCGTCGGGCGAGTTGCGCGACACGGAGGTTGTCCTCCGTGTCCGCCTCGTCGCGGATCTTCTCGATCTCCGGCACGAGCTTCGGCTCTCCCCACGTGTAGCCCGTCGCCAGCTCGGCGGCGCGGGTGTATCCGGCGTCGGCGCCCTGGATGAGCGCCCATGCGGCCGCCTCGTCGTAGTACTCGGAGTCGCGCTCGGGCAGCGAGAACTCGGGCTCCGGGACGGACTGGGCGTCCTCGTTGACGAAGGCGCGGGACACGACTCAGTCCCCCGCCGCCGGTACGGCCGCGGCGGACGTGGACGCGGTGAAACCACTCGCGTCGTCCCGATGCTGGAGATCCCAGAGCGTCGCGTACCGGCCGCCCTGCGCCATGAGTTCGTCGTGCGTCCCGGTTTCCACGCGGCGGCCCTCCTCGAGCACGTGGATCACGTCGGCATCCTCGATGGTCGAGAGCCGGTGCGCGATCACCAGGCTCGTGAGGCCTGAATTCCGGGCGAACAGGCCGTCGAGCGCGTCCTGGATCACCGCCTCCGACTCCGAGTCGAGCGAGCTCGTCGCCTCGTCGAGCACCAGAACTCGGGCGTCCTTCAGAATCGCGCGCGCGATCGCGACGCGCTGCTTCTGGCCCCCGGACAGCTTGACGCCGCGCTCCCCGACCGGCGTGTCGTAGCCCTGCGGAAGGCGCGAGACGAACTCCTCCGCATTCGCCATGCGGGCGGCGTGCTCGATGCTCTCCCGCGACGCGTCCGGGTCGGCGTATCCGATGTTCTCGGACACCGTCCCGCTGAAGAGCGTCGGCTCCTGAGGGACGAGCGCGACCGCCGTGCGCAGGGCGGCGAGCTTCAGCTCCCGGAGGTCCATCCCCCCGAGCGTGACGCGTCCCTCCTGCGGGTCGTGGAATCGGCCGATCAGGCGGGTGACGGTCGTCTTGCCCGAACCGGAGGAGCCCACGAGCGCGGCGGTCCGTCCCTCTTCCAGCACGAGGTCGAGCCCGTCGAGTGCTCGTGTCTCCGCTCCCGGATAGGTGAAGGCGACGTCCTCGAACACGAGATCACCCGCGGGCACCTGCGAGAACTCGCCTTCGACCTCGGGGTCGGCGTCGAGCAGGTCCGCCACCCGGTCGAGCGCCGCCATCCCCGCCTGGAGCTGGTTGTTGAAGAACATGACCGAGATCACGGGGCGCTGAAGCTGGCGCTGGTAGAGGACGAAGGCCGTGAGTTCACCCAGGCTCAGGCTGCCCTGCGCCACCATCCAGCCCCCCAGCAGCAGGAGCGCGCCCACCCCCCACTCCGCGGTCAGCGTGATGAGCCCCTCCATGTACCCGACGTCCTTGCGACGGTCGAGGTTCTTCTCGACGTAGGCGTCGTTCTCCACCGCGAAGCGAGCCTCTTCCTGCTCCTCCGCCACGAACGACTTCACGACCTGGATGTTGCCGACGGCCTCGGTCGAGACCGCGTTCATCTCGCCGACGCGCTTCCGGATGACGCGGGCCGCCTTCCGAAGCGGCTCCTGGTAGTGCCGCGTGATGAGAGCGACGAGCGGCATCACCACGAGGTTCACCAGCGCGAGGCGCCAGTTCATCCACAGCAGCAGGCCCGCGATCACGAAGATCGAGAAGAGCTGCCCGGCGAGCCGCGTGGCACCCGCCTGGATCATCCCCTCGAGCGCATTGACGTCGTTGACGACGCGCGAGGTGAGGGAGCCCGACCGCTCCTCCGCGTAGTGCGACACGGGGAGGCGGAGCAGGCGTCGGTATGCCTGCATGCGGATGTCGGAGATCACCGACTGCGTGAACGCGAAGCTCTGGTACATCCCCGCGTACTGCATCAGCCCCTGCACGACGTAGAACGCCGCGAACACCAGCGCGAAGATCCCGAAGAGGCGAAGCTCGCCGGACGGGATGACGGTGTCGAAGGCGTAGCGGACGAACTGCGGTGAGGCGGCGGAGAGTGCGGCCGTGCTCGAGATCAGCGCCGCGAGTCCGGCGATGCGCCAGCGGTAGGGGCGCAGGAGCTGCCACAACCGCCTGAGTTCGGACGACGTGTCCGAGTCGGTTTCCGGATGTGGTGCGGGAGGGGTCATTGTTCCCGACTGAACCCGTGAGGCGGGGGAACGATCCGAGGTCAGTCGCGCGGACTCTCCGACGCGGGCCACTCCGCTCGCGCGCCTCGCTCGCCCTCGATCGGGTTGAGGAAGACTCGCTGCGTGGGATAGGCGAGGTCGATGGTGTCGTGCTCGGCGAAGCGGTCCAGCACGCGCTCCCAGATCCCCTCGGCGGTGCCGCGTCGAGCACGGGGATCGCACAGATACCGGACGGTCAGCATCACGCCGCTGTCCTTCACGTTGGTGTAGACGATCGGGGTCAGCTTGCTGTAGTGGATCAGGAAGCGCCGCGAGGTCGTGCGCAGCGTGCGCTCCGCGCGCTGGCTGATGCCCTCGGTGACCTCCTCGACGATTTCCGAAAGGAGCCCCTTCGCCGCCCTCCAGTCGCTTTCGAACGTCACCATCACACCGAGCTCGTTCCACAGGAACGGGAAGCCGTAGGTGTAGTTCGCCATCGATTCGGTGAACACCTTCGCGTTCGGCACATGGATCATGCGCCCCGTGCTCTGATCGGCGTCCACCCAGTTGCCGATCTCCATGATCGTGAACGCGAACAGCCGGATGTCGACCACGTCGCCCGCGTGATCTCCGATCTGGATTCGATCGCCGAGCTCGAAGGGTTTGCGCCACAGGATGAAGACCCATCCGGCGAGGTCGGCCACCAGGTCCTTCAGCGCGATCGCCAGTCCGGCGGTGAGCAGCCCGAGAAAGGTGCCGATCGACCGGAACTCGGTGAACCAGATGAGGACCACGAAGAGCAGGCCGAGCGCGAAGACCCCGTAGCCCGAGGACTTTGACCACCAGTAGAGGGTCGTCGAGTTCTCGATGCGGGACTCGACCAGCCGCAGCACCAGCCGACGCGTGAGGATCAACGCGAGGATGATCCCGAACGAGAGCAGCAGCTTGGTCTGGAACTCGGGGTTCGAGACCGCCTGGAGTGCGGACTCCTCGAGTGCCATGATGGAGTCGGTCGCCTGCGCGACGGGCGACTGCGCGGGCGACTGTGCGGGGATGGGTCGAAGAGTCATGAGGGCAACGTGACGACCGGACCCCCGGAGCGCGAGACGGGCGGACCGCGCCGTGCAGGATCGCTCGGACCACCGCGCGCTCCGGGGGTATGATGAAACGCCGCCGCAGTACCTGCACACGACCTCGACATCGATCTCCCGGGACCATGGCCTTCTCCGCCGACGACCTCGTGAAGCTGCTCGACCTCGAACCGCTCGAGCACAACATCTATCGCGGGCGCAACCGCGACATCGGGACCCGACGCATCTACGGGGGACAGGTGCTGGCGCAGGCGCTGGTGGCGGCTCAGCGCACGGTGGACGAGGATCGTCCGATTCACTCCATGCACGGGTACTTCATCCTGCCGGGTGACCTGACGACGCCCGTCGTCTACTTCGTCGACCGGCTCCGCGACGGCGGCTCGTTCACCACCCGCCGGGTGACCGCGATCCAGAACGGCAACGCCATCTTCAACCTCTCCGCCTCTTTCCACCGCCACGAGGAGGGGCTCGAGCATCAGCTCGAAATGCCGGACGTCGTCCCGCCCGAGGAACTCCGCGACGAACTCGACATCGTGCGGGAGCACGCCGCCGACCTCCCTCCCGGGCTGCGCGAGGTGGCCACCCAGGACCGGCCGCTCGACTTCAGGCCGGTGGAGGGGGATTACGTGCTGGGGCGGGGACCGCGCGAACCGCATCGCATGATGTGGGTCAAGACGACGACGCGTCTCGACGACGATCCCGTGCACCATCGTGCGGTGCTGGCCTACGCCTCCGACTACGGGCTGCTGGTCACGGCCATGCGGCCTCACGGACGAAGTGCGCGGGACCCGAAGATGATGGTCGCGAGTCTGGACCACTCGCTGTGGTTCCACCGGGACTTCCGGATCGACGACTGGCTGCTCTACGTCGTGGACTCGCCGGTGTCGGGTGGGGGACGCGGATTCGCCCGCGGAACCTACTTCACCCGGGACGGAACGCTCGTGGCTTCGACGGCCCAGGAGGGCCTGATCCGGGTGCGGCGCGAGGATCGCTGAGACGCACGTGGAGGGGGTCGCCGTTCTTCACCCGGATCCTCATCGGATCGTGTCGTGCGCCTCGGCGCGCGCGTCCATCGCGTCGGAGGCGTCCAGCGCGCGGTTGATCCCCTGCGCGCCCGGCAGCCCCGAGTTCCCGATCGCCTCGAGGCGCTCCCGGTCGGACACCTCCTGAACGTCTTCGCCGGCGCAGCCTCCGAACAGCAGGAGGGTCGTCAGGGCAGCGAGTATCGGGAGAATGCGCATCGGTCGGTCCGGAAACGGGGTGACGGGATCTGTGGCGTCGCCCGAAGGCGTGCGACGTCGCCTGCGGGTGTGCGGCGTTGCCCGAAGCGACGTTGTCCGAACATGACACGATCGCGCGGAGATCGCGACGCTGATTGACGCGGAGCGGTCCGAGGGTGAAATCTTCTTCATTCTTCTCGATCCCTCCGTGAGGTTCTCCATGCGCCTGTTCTCCACCCTCCTGCTGCTCGCCGGCCTCGTCCTCCTCTCCCCCGCCCCGGCCGATGCGCAGATCCGGGCGAGCGAGCTCGCCTCGATGACGCAGATGATCGACGGGACCGAGATTCGGGTCGAGTACTACCGTCCGCGCGCCCGGGATCGCACCCCGCTGTTCGGCGGAGACGAGGCGGTCGTGTGGGAGCCGACATGGACTCCGGGCGCGAACTGGGCGACGAAGATCTCCTTCGAGAGGCCGATCACGATCAACGGGACCACGGTGGACCCCGGCGTCTACTCGGTGTGGATCGAGATGGACGAGGGACTCATGCCGAAGGAGCTCTTTCTCGAGCCCGACACGATGATCTTCCACACCGCCGGCCCGCCGCGGGCCGACGATCAGATCTCGTGGCCGGTGCAGCTGCAGGACGCCCCCTTCTACCGCGAGCTCCTGACGTGGGACTTCCTCGACTATTCGACCTCGCTCGGGAGTTCGGGGGGCACCCTCGCGATGCACTGGGGCGACCACTGGATCCCGCTCGAGGTCGAGGTCGAACCGTCGATGACGGCCGTGGTGACGGAGGAGCAGGCGGCGAATGCCGTGGGCACCTACGAGGTGCGGATGCTGGCGGTCGCACCCGGCGAGACGGAGCCGCAGTGGTCTCCACCCTTCACCATCGAGGTCGTCTGGGACGAGGAGTCCGGCATCCTGCGCTCCGACTTCGAAGGGCACCCCGCTCCCTGGTTCAACGAGACCGACTTCTGGCTTCTGCCGACGGCGGCCGACGGCTTCTTCATGCCGGGTGAGGCGTACGACGGAGAGTTCCGGGAGTCGTGGGCGGACGTCCGCGCGGAATTCGAGATCGACGGGCCGAGCTCGACGGTCTATTACACCGACCCTACCGGGACCATCATCGAGGGTCGCCGGATCGGGAACTGAGCCGGACGCCGCGGGGTGGGTTGATTATGTTCGATGTTCCGATCGACCCATGCACCCCGACCCGGTGACCGATGACCGAGACGCTCGAGTGGCGCTACCACCGCCCCGGCTGAACGAGCTGCAAAAAGACTCAGGAGTTTCTTGAGACGCACTCGATCGAAACCGACGAAATCCGCTCCGCCACGCGCGAGAAGATCGAGGGGGCCGACGCACTTCACCTCCTCGACGGCATCGACGAACTCGTGGTCGCGAAGGGCCGCAGGATCGTCCGGTTCGATCTGAAGAACGACCGTCCCTCGGACGACGATCTGCTCGACCACATGCTCGGTCGATCCGGCGCCCTCCGTGCACCGAGTATCCGGGTGGGGCGCACCTTCGTCGTGGGATACAACGGCGATCTGCTCGAGACGGTCCTGGGGTGACCCCGGGCCGCTCGGGCGGCCCTCGAGCTCATCCGAT
>DATFJS010000036.1:0-31874 GCA_035269045.1 Longimicrobiales bacterium
CCCGGGGTCCCGCACCGAGACGGGCCCCGATGTAGGTGGCGGACGCCAGTCCGACCAGGACCAGTCCCGCGCAGAAGGTCGCGACACCGAGGACCCCGCCGGGGCCGTGGGGAATCCAGGGTTGAACCCGGATGAGATCCACCCACGGGCCCACGATCAGCATGTTGCTCACGGTGCCGATCCCCGGTCGGACGCGCATCGTGAACCAACTGAACAGGATGAGCAGAGCTCCCACCACCTGGCTGACCCGACCGAAGGACCAGCCGGTCCGGATGCTCACGCCCTCGTGAAAGGACGACCATGGGTCGAGACCGATCCGAGCCTCGAGCATGACCGCAAGCCCGAGTCCGAGGAGGAACAGTCCGAGCTGGAGTCGAGCGAAGTACCTCGGGAAACGCAGATTCCAGAGGGACCTCCACGACGCGGCACGGGGACGCCATGCGTTCGAAGTCACTCGCGGGGCTCTCCGGATGCGTGGCCCGAGTTCGCCGAGTCACGACAGGGACACGCCTGAATCACCGGCAGGGCGCACGATCTGCCGTCCAGCGGCCCGGCAGTCACGCCGGATCGCCGAAGGACCTGCCGGGCGTCAACCTATCCGCGAAGGGGACGTCCGCAAGCACCGCCGAGACCCTGCGTCTACAGGAACGAGCCCGGAGCCCACGGGGGAGGGACGGGACCGGGCGATGTCACTGGATCGTCACGACCCGGTGATCCGGGCGAAGTCCAGCCCCGTCACGATGCCCACGACCTTCCCCTCGTCCATGACGACGATACGCCGGACGTCCATGCTGGCGGCCTGGGCCGCCGCTCGATGAACGGGCGTTCGGCTCGTCAGAATGAGGATGGCGGGGCTCATGACCTCCTCCACCGGCGTCTCGCGCCGGGCGTCCCGCGCCTCCATCGCCTCGAACTCGCTGAAGACCCCGACGGGCCACCCCTCGTCCACCACCACCAGGCCCGTCACCCTCGCCTTGCCGAGACGCTCGGTGGCCAGCGAGACGGGTTCGGAGGCGCGGACCGTGAACACCGGGGAGGACATGAACTCGGCGAGGGGCTGGCTCATCCTCTTGTCCGAGATCGCTCGCATCAGATCCCGTGTCGTCACGACTCCCGCGGTGCGCCCATCCTCGACGTCCAGGAAGACCCGGTGCACCCTGTCTCGGACCATGAGCTGTGCCACCTGGGACAGCGGCGTCTCGGCAGACACCGTCGTCGGGGACGTCTCGATTTCGTCCCCGGCCGACCGATCCGGCAGGACCAGCAGAGGCGACCGCGGCCGGGTGCCGGATTCCCGGGTGCCCATCCGGATGAGATCGGCGCGGGAGAGAACGCCGACGACATGCCCCGAATCATCCATCACGGGGAGCGCCGACAATCCGGATTCCCGAATCCGCCGATGCACCTCGTCCAGCGAATCCCCCTGGTGAACGGATACGAGAGGGGACGACATGTAGGTACGTGCTGGGATCTCGAAGTTGGCCATGAAGACGCGGTTCCGCGGTATCGGTCGGGAGAGGAGGGCGGGCAGTGATCGAGCGTATCCAACTACGTGGCGGACGTCGAGTCACGCGGTCCCCGAGCGTCAGGTCCCGTTGTCCGGCAGCATCGCATCTTCGGGCCCTGTCTCCCCCCTCAGACGACTGATCACGTGCGCCGCGTTGATCAGTCCGATATGGCTGTAGGCCTGGGGATAGTTTCCGAGCTGCTCGCCGCTCACGGGCTCGATCTCTTCCGCCAGCAGCCCGGTCGGGCTCGCGTGCCGCAGCACCGACTCGAACACCTCGACCGCCTCGTCGAGCTTCCCCTGCAGCGCCAGCACCTGCGCGAGCTGGAAGGTGTTGACGCAGAAGGCCCCCTCGCCGCCCGACTCGTCCGGCACTCCGTCGGGCGACCGGTACCGGTAGACGAGCCCGGTGTCCGGATGCGTCAGCCCGCCGCGCTCGACCGGCTCACGGATCCGCTCGACCGTCGAGATCACCCTCGGATCGTCGGCGGGCAGAAAGCGCACGATCGGAATCACGAGGTTGGCGGCGTCGAGGTCTCGCGTTCCGTAGGACTGCACGAAGGCGCCGACCTCCTCGTTCCAGCCCCTCTCGAGGATGTCGGCCCGCACCGCGTCACGCTCGGTTCGCCACCTCTCCACGTCGGCGGCCGGGTCGTCCTCGAGGCCGAGCTCCTCCGCGGCCCGGACCGCCCGGTCGAGCGCCACCCAGCACATCAGCTTGCTGAACACGAAGTGCCGCGGCTCGGTGCGCACCTCCCACGGGCCGCTGTCCGGCCGTCGCCAGTTCGCGGCGACCCAGTCGGCGAGGCGCACGGCGAGCTCCCAGATCCCCTCGGTCATCTCGTGCCTGCGCCGCCAGATGTGAATCGAGTCGAGGACCTCGCCGTAGACGTCGGTCTGGAGCTGATCGACCGCGCCGTTGCCGATCCGCACGGGCGCCGAGCCCCGGTAGCCCTCGAGGTGGTGCAGTACCTCCTCGTCCAGGCGCAGCTCTCCGCCAACCCCGTACATGATCTGCAGGAAGTCGGCCTCCCTCCGGCAGACCTTCTTCAGATATCCCATGTACCGGTCGAGTTCTCCGAACTTCCCGAGCGCGTGCAGCGAGAAGAGCGTGAAGGTGGAGTCGCGCAGCCACGAGAAGCGGTAGTCCCAGTTCCGCTCGCCCCCCAGTTCCTCGGGCAGGGAGGTGGTCGGCGCGGCCACGATCGCACCCGTGGGCTCGTGGATCAGGAGCTTCAGGATCAGCGCCGAGCGCTCGACCATGGCGCGATAGGCGCCCTCGTAGCGCAGTCCGGAGGACCACTCGATCCACTCGGTACGGGTCGCCCGCAGGCGCTCACGACTCCGGTAGTCCTCCACGGGCCAGACCTCGTCGTCGTCGAACCGGACGACGAGCCAGGAACGCTGACCACGCCGCAGGACGAAGCGACCGACCGCCGCGCCGCTCTCGGCATCGATCTCCCACTCGACCGGATCTCCCGTGGAGAGGGCGATGGAGTGCTCCACGCCGTCCGACGCGAGCAGGCCGTTCTCACGCGGGCGAATCCGCGCTCTGCGCCGGGCGTAGTCGAACGCCGGACGGAAGGTGATCTCGACCTCGATGTCGGCGCCCGTGGCCGCGAGCCGCCGGTGGATCTCCGGGGCGCCCTCGTCGGCGCGGTTCGAGTCGAGCGGCATGAAGTCGATCAGCTCGAGGTGGCCGTCGTCCTGCCGGAACTCGGTCACCAGGACGTTCGTGCCCTCCTCGTAGCGCTGCGCGGATTCGTACGCCCCCACGGGCTGCACCGAGAAGTGACCGCCGATCCGATGATCGAGAATCCGGGCGAAGACACTCGGGGAGTCGAAGCGCGGAAGGCAGGCCCAGTCGATCGAGCCCCGGCGGCTCACGAGGGCCGCCGTCCGCATGTCGCCGATGAGCGAGTAGTCGACGATCGGGAGGTAGTCCGCCATGCTCAGGCGCCGCTCCCGCGCCGCCCTGCAGGCGGGTCGGCATCGTGGGCGATCTTCGCCTCGGCGCGCAGCCGGTAGAGCCGGTCCAGGAGGGACGCGACGTCCTCCTGGCTCTTCAGCGCGTGGGTCGCCGCCGTCTCGCCGGGTCCCACCTTCACGGTCACGTCGGGGAGCGCCAGCCGCTCGAACGCCGCCTCGTCGGTGACGTCGTCACCCACGAACACCGTCACCAGCTCGCCCTCCTCGCCCGGTCGCATCAGCGTGTCACGATACGTCACGAGCGCCCGGCCCTTGTCGGCTTCCATCGCGAGGAACTCGACCACCTTCTTGCCCTCCTTCACCGTGGCTCCCATCGCCGCGAGCCGTTCGAGCGCCGAGGTCCGAACGGACGCCTGCCTCGACTCGGCCACGTTCCGGTAGTGGAGGGCGAGGCTGAACGGCTTTCGCTCGAGACTCACGCCCGGCACGTCGCGGGCGAGGTCGGCGAGGGCCGACGCGTACGCCTCGACATCGGGGTGGGGCTCCGAGGCGCCGTCCGGCAGTTCGGCCCCGTGGCTACCGATCAGCACCACGTCCGAGGGGGTGGAGCCGAGTCGCGACGCCAGGTCCGATCGGGCCCGGCCGGAGATCACGACCACATCCGTGCGCGGGAGCGAAACGAGGGCGGTCAGCGACTCCAGCGCCCGGGGATCGGCCGCGGCCGCCTCGTGGTCGCTCACGATCGGCGAGAGGGTGCCGTCGAAGTCGCAGGCGACCACGAGCCGCTCCGCCCGGGCGGCGGCCACGAGTGCATCGTCGAGGTCGGGGGGCAACGCGTCCGCCGTGTCGGTCATGCGTCGAGGGCCTCGAGACAGCCGCGAGACCATCGGTAGACGTCGTAGTGACGCACGCCCTTCCGCAACGGCGCCATCCGGCGCGCCTGCTCTTCCCTGGATGCCGTCACGGCGTAGCGGAGGGTATCCGCCAGACCGTCGAGGTTCAGCGGGTTCACCTGTACGGCCTGCTCCAACTCGACCGCCGCACCCGCGAACTCGCTGAGCACGAGAAGTCCGTCGTCGTCCGTCCGGGAGGCGATGTACTCCTTCGCCACCAGATTCATGCCGTCCGCGAGGGGCGTGACGATCATCACGTCCGCGGCCCGGTAGGCGGCGACGAGCTGCCTGAACTCGAGGTGCCTGTACATGTAGACGACCGGCGTATATCCCGGCCGGCCGTACTCGCCATTGATCTGACCCACGAGCCGCTCCACCCGCTCGCGCTGTTCCATGTACTGGATCAGCTTTTCCCGGCTCGGCACCGCAACCTGCACCAGCACCGTCTTCGCGGCCTCCTCGGGGTAGCGCTCGTGGAAGGTCTGCAGGGCGCGCAGCCGATGGTCGATGCCCTTCGTGTAGTCGAGCCGGTCGACGCCCAGCATCACCGTGTCGGCCGGGGCGAGGCTCTCACGCAGACGCGCCGCGGTCTCGATCACGTCCGGCGTGCCGGCGGCCGTCTCGAACCGGTCCGCGTCGATCGAGATCGGGGCCCACTGGAGACGGACCCTCCGGCCCTCGACCGCCAGGTCGTCCCCCGCGGGTTCGGCGTTCGAATACCTCAGCGCCGCATCGCGGAAGTTCGTGATGCTCTGCCGGGTCTGGAAGGCCAGGACATCGGCGCCGAGGAGACCCTCCAGAACCCGGCTCCGCCACGGCAGGTAGGCGAACAGCTCGACCGGCGGAAAGGGAATGTGCAGGAAGAAGCCGATCGTCGATTCGGGCCGCAGCCGCCGTAGCGCCGCCGGGACGAGCTGCAGCTGATAGTCGTGGACCCACGCCGTCCCTCGGGGCTCGAGCGCCTCGGCGACCGCCGCAGCGAATCGCTCGTTGATCCGCTCGTACGGGCGCCACCAGTGTCGGTGGTAGTCGGGCGAGCGAATCGCGTTGTGGTAGAGGGGCCAGAGCGTGTTGTTGCAGAATCCGAGGTAGTACTGCTCGATCTCCTCCGCATCGAGCGGCACCGAGCGCAGGTGCATCCCGTCGTGGTCGAAGGGATCGGGCGCGTCGTCCGGTGCACCGGTCCAGCCCACCCACACGCCGTTCCGTTCCCTCAGGATCGGCACGAGCGCGCTGACCAGACCGCCGGCGCTCGTCGTCCATCCGCCCCCCTCCGCGTCGCGGGTGACCGGGAGCCGGTTGGCGACGACCACGAACCTGCTGACCGCGCTCACGTTCGGCACGGCGGGCACGCGCGTGCCCGGTCCGGGAGCCCGATGATCGTCGCTTCGCAGTTCATGAAGTCCAACCTGTGCAAGGCACAGGCTGCACGAAAGCCGCGGACCGGCTGATCGCATGTGGCGGGCGGGGGCTGGCTCCCGTAGGCTATCGGGGCGCGGGCGGGTTCCCTTCGTCCGCGCGGCCCGCGACGCCGCCCACCTCCGGAGACCCCATGGCCCGCCTCGTCCATCTCGCACTCTCGATCCTGCTCCTCGGTGCGCTCGTCGCGCCCGGCTCGGCACAGTCCGGTTCGTTCGGCAACGCCGTCCTCGTCGACGGCGACGAGCTGATCGTCGGGGAGCCGAACAACAGCTTCCGGCCCGGCACCGTCTACCTGTACGGGAACCAGGGTGGGGCGTGGGTGGAGACGGGTCGGCTGACCGCGCCGGACGCGGAGGTCGCCGACGGGTTCGGGGCCCTCCTGGCCTCGAACGGCACCACGCTCTTCGTGGCGAGCCGTGACGGTCGCATCGACGCCTTCGAGCGCGCGGGCACCGGCTGGGCTCACGCGTCCGTGCTCGACACCGGGGGGCTCGAGACACTCGACCCCCGCTGCAACTACAACGGCTTCTGCGGCGTCGACTTCGGGCTCGCCATGGCCGCCGCGGGCGACTGGCTTCTCATCGGCCAGAGCGGGGTGCAGACGGATCAGAGCAAACTCGCGCTTCGCGTCAGCAGCGGTGAGGGCGACGCGGACACGCCGGCGGGGATGGTCTACGCATATCGCCGCGGACCGGACGGAAGCTGGTCCGAGGCGCAGCGCTTCCAGGCTCCGGCTTCCGCGAGTGGCGACGCCTTCGGGGCCGCGATCGCGATGACCGAGGGTCGCGTACTCGTGGGCGCTCCGCTCGCCGCGGTGGGCGAAGGCGACGACGCGGCCGAGGCCGCCGGGCAGGTCTTCGAGTATCGACTGCGCGACGGGACGTGGCAGGCCACGGGCGAGCTCCCGGTGGAGGCCGAGGCGAACGCGTCGTTCGGCTCCTCGATCGCCATGGTGGACGACCGGGTACTCGTGGGCGCGCCGAGGGCCGGTCTCGGTGTCGGCGCTGCGTACATGTACCGGGTCGCGGAGGACGGCAGCGGCTGGTCCGGACCGACCCGGATCGACGCGCCCGACCCGGAGGAGGCCGACGTCTTCGGCCACGCGGTGGCGATCGCGGGAGACGACGTCTGGGTCGGGGCCCCCGTCGATCGAGGCATCGAGACCGGGATGACCCTGGTCTTCTCGGACGCCCTCACGGACACCGGGGCGCGCACCTTCCGGTTCTCGGAGGAGGAGACCAACACGGAGGATTCCTTCGGACACCGCATCGCCTCGGACGGGGACGTCGTCGCCGTCACGGCGTCGGGCCTCGACCACCAGGCCGGAGGGGTCTTCGTCTACGAACGGAACGGCGCCGGGACATGGGAGCAGACCGACCTCCTTCTGAGCCCGCCCGACGCAATGGCGTCGGTCACCGGAGCGGAGCGCCCGTGCTCCGAAGACGGGTCGGTCGAGCAGTTCGACTGCGACGACATCGAGCTGTACGCCTACATCCCCGGCTCGATGCTGACCGCGCCCGAGCGCGCTCGCGGGGTCCGGGCCAACGACAACTGGGGCTGGACGGATGCCGAGACGGGGCGCGAGTACGCCCTCGTCGGCCGCAACGACGGCACCTCGTTCATCGACATCACCGACCCCACCCAGCCGGTGCTGATCGGCGACCTCCCGAAGACGCCGAACACGCCCCGCTCCCAGCTGTGGCGCGACATCAAGACGTACAGGGACCATGCGTTCATCGTCGCCGACGGCGCCGGGGCGCACGGGATGCAGGTCTTCGATCTGACGCGACTGCGTGACGTCGAGAATCCACCCATCCTCTTCGAGCCGGACCTCCTCTACCGGGGTGACGGCGGCAACGTCGTGGAAAGCACCCACAACGTCATCATCAACGAGGAGACCGGGTTCGCCTACCTCACCAGCCGGGGGTGCCAGGGGCTGCACATGGTGGACATCAGCGACCCGCTCGATCCGACCTTCGTCGGCTGCTCCGACCCGGGAGGCTCCCACGACGCGCAGTGCGTCGTCTACCAGGGTCCGGACGAGGACTACCGGGGCCGCGAGATCTGCCTCCGCATGTCGGGCAGCCGATTCCAGATCTCGGACGTCACGGACAAGTCGAACGCCGTGGAGCTCTCCCAGGCCACGCATCCAAACCCGGCGTACATGCACCAGGGGTGGCTGACCGACGATCAGCGGTACTTCATCATGAACGACGAGAGCGACGTGATCGCCGGGAACGTGGCGACCACGCGCACGCTCATCTGGGACGTGACCGATCTGGAGGATCCGATCCTCGCCCGGGAGTTCATGGGCTCGGACCCGGCAAGCGCCCACAACCTCTACGTGAAGGGCGACTTCACCTACCAGGCCAACTACAAGTACGGGCTGCACATCCTCGACACCTCGGATCCGCTGAATCCGGTCGAGGTCGGGAAGTTCGACACCGCCCCGTACGGGACCGGCCCGGGCTTCGGCGGCGCGTGGAGCACGTACCCCTTCTTCGAGAGCGGCGCGATCCTCGTCACCAGCATGCAGGAGGGGCTCTTCGTGCTGAAGAAGAGGACGCGGCCGATCACCTGACCTCGGACGCGTCTGGACCGACATGGTCGACACGTCCGACGAGATGATCTCCAGGATCGATCAGCGTCACCGCGACCGCGGCCTTCGCCACGTCCTCGACCGCGATGAAGGGGGTCCGCTCCGTTCCCGTCCGATCATCCTGACCCTGCCGCGGGCCACGTCCCAGCCGTTGGTCGGCTCGAACGCGGTGTCCATGAAGACACCGGGCCGCAGGATGGTCGCGGTCATCGAGCTCGCGCGGAGTCGATCCTCGACGATGCGCTTGTATCCGAAGAACCCGGTCGACTCCGCCGACGTCGGGATCGACACGAAGGTGAAGTTGCGCGCACCCGACGGCAGATCTCGCGGCCCGGTACGCCCGTCGCGCCGCTGACCAGGATGATGTGGTTCATCGGGACTCGCTTCGTCGGTCGTTCCGACACTCCCCGGGGTGAGATGACCCCCCGGGTGAGGTCCCCGGGTGGTTGGCGACAACGTGCCTTCGCGGGGGGCGAGGAGGGGCGTCCGGTCCTTCCGCTCGCGTCGCAGTGGTGCGGGGAGGAGCGGCTACAGCGACTGGAACGGCGAGTAGATCCGTACGTCGAGACCCTCGAGCCCCCCGAGCAGCTCCGGACTGGGGGTCCCGAAGACATCGGCCGACAGAACACACGTCTCGAGGAGTTCGCCCATCGTCTCTCCGAGGTTCGCCACATGCTCGAGGGCGGCGTCGGAGTCACGGTATTTCTCGTGCACGAGGCATACGTCGTGGTCCTCGCTGAAGAAGAAATCGTACTGCAACGTCCCCGTATCCCGGGTGCGAACCGAATCCATGCATTTCTCGGCGATACGCTTGAACTCGTCGAGCTTCCCCTCGTGGATCTTCAGCCGGGCGATGACCTGGAGTTCACTCATGAGGTGCTTCCTCAAGAAAGTGTGCGGCTGGACACGAAAGAGACAATGCCGGCGTGAATATCTTCAACTCGCGGCATTCTGCCGCCCCGGACTTGCGGGAGCAAGGCCGAATCACGGCAGGAGGTCGGGCGCCCTCGGGTCAGCGCGGACGCCGCCGGGCCAGGGTGCGATCCAGGGAGCGGATCAACTTGTCCGCCGCGCCGCTCACGGCCTGGTCCACGACCGCCGCCTCGTCGCTCACCGAGATCGGCTGGAGGCCGGCGATGCGGGCCTCGATCAGGCACCGCTTGTCCCTGGCGCCGGACCGCTGGTCGCTGTTCTGATCGCTGAGGTGGACCTCCACCCGGGTGAGCTGCTCGCCGAACCGAGTCAGGCTCTTCTCGAGGGTGTCCGTGACGCGTCGCACGAGATCCGCGTCCCCTTCGATATTGCTGTCGGTGTTCACCTGGATCTGCATCGAGTCATCCTCCTGGTCTGTGGTTGTGGAATCTGCCGTACCCCTGATCGTCGGATCGGCACCCCGGGGCAGCGGAGTGCCCGACGCGGATCGCTTGCTGGCGCGGGACGCGTCCTGCACGTTTGCCGAGAGTGCACGGAAGCACCGATCCGATCGTCTCTCCATACTTCTACAGGAGAAGAAGACCATGGGCTTCGCGCCATCCCCCATGAAGGTCCGCTCGTCCGCGTTCGATCCGCACGGTCGCATTCCCGAACGGCACAGCGGCGAGGGAGACGACCTCTCACCGCAGCTGGAGTGGACGGACCCGCCGGAGGAGGCGAAGGGGTTCGTGATCCTCTGTCACGATCCCGACGCACCGCTCTGCAAGCCCGGGAGCTACGGCTTCGTGCACTGGCTCCTCTACAACATCCCCGGATCCGTGACGAGCATCCCCGAGGGTGGAGGGACCGAATACACCGAGGGCCGGTCGGATTTCGACCGTGACGGCTATGGCGGTCCCATGCCGCCGGAAGGGCATGGCCCGCATCACTACTTCTTCTGGGTGATGGCGCTCGACGAGGAGCTGGACCTGGAGGCCGGCCTCACCATGGAACGGCTCCTGGAGAAGATCGAGCCGCACGTGATCGGCATGAACCGGCTGGTGGGAACGTACGAGCGGGCCTGAGCCCCGAGAGGTTGCTCCGGTGGACCCTGATGGGGAGACCCGTGGAGCTTCCGACTTCCTGGACGTGCACCTCTTCCCCGGTGCGAGCGTGGAGCGAACGAGCGAACAGAATGGTCCGCACGATCTCGAAGACCTCCTCGACCGTATCGAGGAGGCCGCTTCGGGCAAGGACCGGATCACGCTCGAGATGATCGTGGACGCGATGGGAAACCGCGCGTTCGGGCCGATGCTCCTCCTGGCGGGCATCATCACCCTGATGCCGCTCGTAGGGGACATCCCCGGCGTCCCGACCATGATGGCGGTCCTGGTCCTGCTCTCCGCCGTGCAGCTCCTGCTCCGTCGCGAGGGAATCTGGCTCCCCCGCTGGATTCTCGAACGGTCGATCGAGGGTCGGAAGCTGGAACGTGGCCTCGAGTGGGCTCGTCGTCCGGCCGGCACGCTGGACCGCTGGCTACGGCCCCGGATCCCATGGCTCCTGCAGGGCCCGGGTCTGTGGGTCGTGGCGGTCGCGTGCATCACGATCGCCGCCGCGATGCCCGCGATGGAGCTGGTTCCTTTCAGCGCGAATACGGCGGGCATCGCCCTCACCGCCCTCGGGCTCTCCCTCGTGACGAAGGATGGCGTTCTGGCCCTCGTCGCCCTTGCCGTCACCGTCGGGGGCCTGGTGTTCGTCACATGGGGGTTGATGTGAGGGGCCCGTGACCACGGCTGCCATCGCGCCATGGATTCTCTACGGCGCCTACGGCTTCACCGGCCGACTCATGGCCCGGGAAGCCGTGACCCGCGGGCTTTCGCCCATCCTGGCGGGCCGGGATGAGGGGAAGGTGGAGGAGTTGGCCGGTGAACTGGGCCTGGCGGCCCGAGTCTTCGGCCTGGACGATCCCGACGAGCTCCGCCGGGGAATCCGGGGAGCCGCGCTGGTTCTCCACGCGGCCGGCCCCTTCTCCCGCACCGGCCAACCCATGGCCGCCGCCTGCCTGGCGGAAGGCGTCCACTACCTGGACATCACCGGCGAGATCGACGTCCTGGAGGGGATCCACGAACTGGATGCCCGGGCCAGGGCGGCGGGCATCCACATGGTGCCGGCGGTGGGATTCGACGTGGTCCCCACGGACTGCGCGGCGGCGCTGGCGGCCGAGGCCCTCTCCGGCGCCACGGCTCTGGACCTGGCCTTCGTCAGCAGCGGCGGGCCCAGCCGTGGAACGGCCCGGACGGCGCTGGAGCGCATGGACCAGGACAGCGCGGTACGGCGAAACGGAAAGATCGTGTCCATCCCCCTGGGCTCCGTACGCCGGACCATCCCCTTCTCGGACCGGCCCCGGGAGGGCGTGGCCATCCCGTGGGGCGACGTGAGCACGGCGTGGCGCTCCACCTGGATCCCGGATATCCGGGTCTTCGCCGTGCTGCCCCCGCGGGTTCTGCGTATCGGCCGGGTCCTCGGCCTGCTCCTCGAGCTCCCCCTGCTCAGGGGGCTGGTGCGTGCGGCGGTGGACGCCCTGGTCTCAGGCCCCGACGACGAGGAGCTGGCCCAGGGCTCCGCCCGGATCTGGGCCGAGGCCCGGCGGGAAGGCGAGGCCGACGACGGGTCGACGGGGACGGCCCGGGCGCAGGTCGAGCTGGTCACGCCCAACGGCTACACCCTGACCGCCCGGGCTTCGGTGGAGGCGGCTCGCCGGATCCTGGACGGCCAGGTACGGACGGAGCCCGGCGTGCACACCCCGTCCCGGGCGTTCGGCGCCGACTTCGTCCTGGGTCTGGACGGGGTGAAGCGGGTGGTGTGACGGGGCACCCTGCGGGCTCGGCCCACCCGGATCCGGGCCTCCACCGCGCTCGACTTGCGGACCCCACGGCGAACGTCGGATGTTGCGGCGACTTTCACAGGCCCCGCCCATGACCGACATCTCCGATCGTCTGAACGCCGGTCTCGACAGGTGCGGAGACGCCGACCGCTCCAATCATGAGGCCCAGCAGGCAGAACGCGGAGACGCGTGCGACGGTCGAGCGTGACATGTCTGAGATCCCGCTGGTGAGGAGAACGAAACGACGAATGTACTTCGGATCCCGGGGTCAGCGCCCTCCCCGCCGCGCAGCGATCTCGACGAGCCGTCGCAGCTCGGCGATCGGGTCCTCGGCGTCGTCCACCTGGAGCCGGAGGACCACGTCGTTGTTGAGCCACACGCCGCCGTCCTCCTTCACGATGAGCATGGCCGCCGACTGCATGCCCCGGGTGTCCCCACCGGCGGCCTGACCCGCTTCCAGGGCCGCCATGAGTCGAAGGGAAAGGTGCCCCTCGGTCTGATCGAAGGCGGCCACCATGTCCTCGACCACCGCCGGGCCGGCGAGGATGTTGCCCTGGGCGGACACGTGCCGGTCGACCACATGGCCCGCCCAGTCGCTGGCCTGCGGCCCGGTGTGCGTGGCGACGTTGCCGGCGGCGTCCATGACGGAGAACTGTCGACCCTCGATCGACCACCGGACCGGGTCCGGGTTCGGGTCCGCCGACAGGATCGTCTCCACGACCACCTCCGGAGCGTACCCGAGCTCGAGCAGCTCCAGCGCCTGAGGTCCGTAGCTCACGTCCACGATCGCCTGGGTGGCCACGACGCCGACCCCCGCCTTCGCCCACAGGACGCCGTTCCCGACCGAGAACACTCGGGACTGAACGGCCGCCCCGAGCTCGCCGGTGTCGGGGTCGTACCCGAGAATCGAGAAGGTCGCGACGGGGGGCCAGGGGAGCGTGTCCGCGGCGGGCGAGGCCTCGGTTGCGTGCTGTGCCGACGCCGGGGCAGCCGACAGGGCCACGGCCAGCACCAGGATGACGGCGGGGATCTGCGGGGTTCGGGCCAATGTCGTGGTCCTCATCGTCTGACCTCCGGGGGGAGAATCCTCGGCGGGACCTCCGGACCGCCAGCGTCCCGATGGTCGCCCGCTCCAGCCTCCCGTGAGAGTACACGGCGGCACCCGGGTGCAACAGCGCGGCATCGAGAGAGCGCGCCCGGCGTCGGCTGGATCTCGGTGCGGCGCGATCGGGACAGTCCGACGCTCGATCTGGTGCGGCTCCCCCCCCCCCGACGGGCGGAGGCGCTTGCCCGAAGAGTCCGGCCTGCTGAGACTCCCACCATGATCAACCGTTCAGCCGGAGCCGTCCGCGTGGAAATACTGGACGCCGCCGTCGTGCCAGTCTACCGGGCCATGACCCCGGCACAGCGCGTCGAGGCCGGACTGTCGGCGACGGACATGATCAGAGATCGACTCTACGCCACGATCCGGGGGACCCACCCGGATTGGACGGATGAGGCCGTCGCTCAGGCAGTTTCCGAACGGATGCTCGGTGCGCGCGTCTGAGTTCCTGTCCGACATCGTCCGCCGACTCGAAAGCGCGGAGTTTGAGTACGCGCTGGTCGGATCGATCGCCACGATGTCATACGGAGAGCCGCGGGCGACCCTCGACGTCGATGTCGTGATCGCGATGACCACGTCGGACTTCGAGGATCTGCAGGAGCTCTTCCCGGCTCCCGAATTCTATCTCTCCCCCGACGCGGCGAGAGAGGCGGTGCGCTCGAAGGAGCAATTCAACGTCATTCACCCCGGGTCCGGGATGAAGGTGGACTTTTTCGTGTCTGGTGATGCGGTGGAGGCGTCCCAGATCCGGCGCCGACTGCGACGCCTCATCCTGCCGGGCATCGAGGGGTGGTGCTCACCGCCCGAGGAGCTGATCGTCAAGAAGCTCAGCTACTACCAGCAGGGTGCCTCGGACAAGCATCTCCGCGACATCGCTTCGATGATTCGGATCTCCCCCCACGAGATCGACGTGGGGCGTGTTCGGGAGATGGCCGGCGAGGAGCTCGGGGCCATCCTGGACGGCGTACTGGAGGCCGCCGAGGACGATTGAAGTGGAGCCAGCCGGGCTCGAACCGGCGACCCATGCCTGCAGATCGATCATGAGCCGGGCCGAATCACGGCAAGAACACGTCTAACTCACGGGTAGAGCGCATGATCTGCTTTTCTTGCCCGACATCGATGCCGGAATCTGTCGGGGTGAAAAAGCCCGATCACGGGTCGAATTGTGCGCGACATGGCAAGGCGTCCAGAGAAGTGCCACGGGCCCTGGCCCGATACCCTGTGCCCAGGCTCCGTCCTACCGCGACACCCGGGGGCGCGACACCGGGCCGAGGATCCGGTCGAGGAACTCGTTCATGGCCGGGATCCGTACCTCGGCCGGAGGGATGTGACCGGCGCCCTCCGCAAGGACCAGCTCCTTCGGCTCGGACAGGAGTTCCCAGAGGGGCTGGGCCCGGGACAGCCAGGGATGCTCCTCGTCGTTCGAGCCGTTGATCATCAGTGTGGGCACGTCGAGGTAGGGGGCGAAGTTCACGTTGTCCGCCTCGGGCAGCGTCGGCTTCACCCGCTCGTCGATGCCCGCCCCGATGAGGACCGCGGCGCGATACCGATCGTCCACCGCGGCGAACGACAGCCGCGACCCGGCGCCCCAGCTGGTGGCGACGTACGCGAGACGCTCGGCGTCGATGTCGTCCCGGGTCTCCAGGTAGTCGATCCCGAGCCGCAGCTCGGTCGCGTGCCGGACCATCAGATCGCGGAAGCCCACGGAGGGCGGCGGAGGGGGGCCCGCACCGGGTGGGAACGGCCGCTCGAGCATCCCCTGCATCACCACCGCCATCACCGCGCGGCCGGCCTGGATCGCGGGTCCGACGGTCCACTCGACGTCTTCGTGCATGCGCTCCGAGAAGAACACGCTCGAGCCCGGAACGAACACCATGGTCTGATAGGGGGGCGCCGCGGCGCGGGGCGTCCAGAGATAGATCAGGATCGAGTCACCCGCCGCCCCGTCGATCCACAGCCGCTCGCGGACCCATGCGTCCGTCTCCTCCACGTCGGTCACCCGCGGGCGAGGCGGGAGCGGGTCGTAGCGGTAGAAGTCCAGGAACGACTCGAAGGTCGCCCGATCCACCGGCTCGTAGTCCGGCGGCCGCACATCGAGATCGATCGGGGATCGGCCCTGGTCCGCCTCTCCCTCGGACCTCGCGCACCGGAAGCCCAGTCCCTGGGAGGTGAAGTGCGGCGGCTCGGACGCATACTCCGTGTAGAGATACGACGGGCCCTGCCACGAGCCACCGGTCACCGCTCGACCTTCTCCATACCGGTTCAGCGTCCACTCGGACACGTTGCCGGCCATCCCATAGGCGCCGAAGCGGCTGACGCCGAAGGGGAAGGCGTCCACCGCCACCGGGCCCTCGCTGTTGAAGTTCGCGCGGCGCCCACCCCCCTGGGTCGTGGACTGGATTCCCCACGGCATGGCCACGCCCTGGCGCGCGACGAGGCCTGCGCGAGCCGTCATCTCCCACTCGAACACCGTGGGCAGTCGACCACCGTCCCAGCGACAGTAGGCCTGCGCTTCCCACCACGTGACCCCGGAGACCGGCAGGCGGTCGGCGCCGTCGGGGAACCTCCCCCTCGACCACTCCCTGGGCCCCGGAAGTCCGGTCCGGTCCACCAGGGTCGCGGGCAGCGTCGCGCGGTCGGCGTCGGGTACGTCCGTCCACCACCGGTCGTCGCCGTAGCCGCCGTCCGTCATGAAGGCCAGGAACGCGTCGTTCGCCACCTCCGTGCGGTCGATGAAGAAGGGCTCGAGCGATGCCGAGAGTGTGGTCGGCGCGTCGGGGCTCGAGAGCTGGTAGTCACCTCCCGGCACCGGCACCATCCCCTCCGGCACGAGGTACGCGGGAGTCAGGGTGAGGTCGATCGGCTCCACCGTCGCGACCGACCCCGCGAACTCCCGAATCAGCTCGCTCGAGAGGTTCATCTCGACCGGGTGGTACTCGTCGAGCTCGACCATCAGTCGATGGTCGGCCCTCGGAAGGCGCACTCGCTCCAGCGGCGTGACCCCCAGGGAGACCGGCTCCGGGGCCTGCGCCGACTCCGGATCGAAGCGCTGGACCCTCACCTCGGCCCCGGCCGGGTCCGACGCGATGCCGTAGACGTCGGAGGTGGCGGTCATGAGATCCACCAGGGCGGAATCCCCGGCGATCCAGCGCTCCGCGGCGACGGCCCGATCGTAGGCTTCGACGTAGCGGCCCTCGTCCACGAGCGCGGCGATCTCCGGGAGGGCGGCCCGCGCCCCCGCCCTCTGCATCGTCCGCCACCCGAACCAGCCCCCCACGGCCAGCGCGATCACCGCGAGAGAGAGAACCGCCACGGACACGCGGCGAGATGTACCCCCTGGTGCCGTCTCGGGAACACGACACGCCTCGGCGAACGCCGCGACCGAGGGGAACCGATCCTCCGGATCCTTCTCCAGCGCCCGTGCCACGGCCCGCGCCACATCCGCCGGTACCTCCGGGCGGCGCGCCGACACCCGCGGCGGTCGCTCGGTGAGGGCCTTCGCCAGCACGCCCTGCAGGGACTCGGCCTCGAAGGGGCGCGTCCCGGTCAGCATTTCGAAGGCCAGACACCCCAGGGCGTAGACGTCGCTCCGGGCGTCCACCGGCCGATCCGCCTCGATCTGCTCCGGACTCATGTACCATGGGGTGCCCACGGAGAGACCGGTCGCCGTGTGGCGGTCGGTGCCCAGATCCGACAGTGCCAGCGCCACCCCGAAGTCCGCGACGAGGGCCTCGCCCTCGCTCAGCAGGATGTTCGCCGGCTTCAGGTCGCGGTGCACGACCCCGCGTGCATGCGCATGGGAAAGGGCCGTCGCCACGTCGTCCACGACGCGAAGGGCCTCCCCCACGGGCAGCGGCCCCTCCCGGTCCAGGCGGTCCCGCAGCGATTCCCCCTCGACGTACGGCATCACGTAGAAGGGACGTCCCGCGGCCTCGCCCGAGTCGAAGAGGGGGAGGATGTGCGGATTCTGGAGATTCGCGGTCGTGCGGATCTCGCTCAGGAACCGGTCCACGCCCACCAGCGCGGCAAGCTCCGCCCGGAGGACCTTGAGGGCCACCCTGCGATCGTGCTTCAGATCGCTGGCCAGGTAGACCTCCGCTGTGGCCCCCTCCCCGAGCACCCCCTCGATGCGATATCGATCGGCAAGGTCCTCGACCAGGTCGTCCGCCGGACTCGGGGGGGTGGGATCGCGGGTCATGGAGTCATGATGGGTCGATACGCCGGGGATCGGCCAGTCTGCCTCGGATGCAGAGGGGATCTCGATCTGATACGAGTGGAGCCAGCCGGGCTCGAACCGGCGACCCCCGGCCGTGACCCTGGCCCGCCTCACCACGTTGCCGTCTCGAAGCGTCCCACACCGGTTGGATTTCCTGATCCTCAGGGGGCGAAAAGGTTCGCCAGACCCCTGCTCCATCCCCGGAAGCGGTACGTTTCGGCCCCCGGGTTCGCCCCGGGTCCGGCGACGAGACGCACGCACGCCCAGCACCGAGCCCCCTCCGAGGAGCCTCCATGAAGATCGCGATCCTGTCCCGCGCACCCGCCAGCTACAGCACCCGACGACTGAGAGAGGCCGCGGTGAGTCGCGGCCACACGGTGAAGGTCCTCGACACCCTCAAGTTTTCCATCGACGTGGAGAGCGGCGCGCCCCGCCTCTTCTACGGGTCCAGGCCCCTGTCCCGCTACGACGCCGTCATCCCGAGGATCGGTGCCTCGATCACCTACTTCGGCACGGCCGTCGTCCGGCACTTCGAGCAGCTCGACGTCTACACCCCGAGCCCTGCCAACGCCATCGCGACCTCCCGGGACAAGCTCCGGGCCTTCCAGGTCCTGAGCCGACACCACGTCGGGCTCCCCCACACCGCCTTCGCCCGCCGCCGGCAGGACGTCCTGCCCGCCATCGAACGCGTCGGCGGTGCGCCCGTCATCATCAAGCTCCTGGAGGGGACCCAAGGAGTGGGCGTGATCCTGGCCGATTCGGTGAAGGTCGCCGAGGCCATCGTCGAGACCCTCCAGAGCACCAGGCAGAACGTCCTGATCCAGAAGTTCGTCAAGGAGAACGCCGGAACCGACGTCCGGGCCTTCGTGGTGGGAGGCGAGGTGGTGGGCGCCATGCGCCGGGTCGCCCAGGGCGGCGACTTTCGGAGCAATGTGCACCGGGGCGGGCTCGCGGAGCCCATCGAACTCGAGCCCGCCTACCGGGAGACCGCGATCCGGGCCGCCCAGATCATGGGCCTCAAGATCGCCGGGGTGGACATGCTGGAAGGGGAGGACGGCCCCCAGGTGATGGGGGTGAACTCCTCCCCCGGCCTCGAGGGAATCGAAGGGGCGACGAAGCTCGACATCGCCGGCGCCATCATCGACTACATCGAGCGCCAGGCGGGCTTCCCGGAGCTCGACGTCCGTCAACGTCTCACGGTGACCAGCGGCTACGGCGTCACCGAGCTTCAGATCGGAGAGAGCTCGGAGATGGTGGGCCACTCGATCGAAGAGTCCGGGCTCAGGGCCAAGGATATCGTCGTCCTCGCCCTCCATCGGGGAACCACGGTCATCCCGAACCCCAAGGGCACCCGGATCCTCGAGGACGGCGACCGCCTGCTCTGCTTCGGCAAGCTCGAATCGATGCGGGACCTGGTGCCGGCACGGCGGGCGAAGGGACGAAAGAAGGTCGCGCCGCTGGAGACGGAGATCGAGGCGACCCCCGGCGCGGTCGTCGGGGACGTTTGAGGCCACACGGGAGTTCGGGGAGTTCTGTGATCCCGCCCGCGGAGGCTGAGAGCCAGATGTCCCGCCGACGGATCCTGGCCGGCGTCCTCGCTCGACACCCGTCCCTCGACACCGACGAAATGACACGAGTCGCCCCGGCCACATCCTCATCGGAGCGACGCGTGCTCCGTTGCGTGTCGGACCGACCCGAGGTCATATGTCAGCTTCTTCCGCACTCCCCCCGCACGGTGAACCCATGGCCGAGCGCCACGAAACCAACGACCTCCTGATCGACGCCTGGGCCCACTTCGCGGGCAGCTTCCCCACGGGCACCGTCGAGCGACGAGACGGCGTGGTCATGACGCTGGCGAATGTACTGCTCCCCTTTCTCAACATCTGTCATCTGGAACGCGCCCCGGAGAATCTGGACGTTCTGCGCAGTCAGCTCCGTGTCGGTGTCGACGCCGCCCGGAAGGGTGGGAACCCGTGGATGTTCTCGCTCTGTGGCGACTGGCTTCCGGATGGGTGGCGGCAGACGGTGACCACCGAAGGTCTGGAGGTCGGCATGACCCTCACCGGAATGACCACGGATGCGCTGCTGCCTCCACGGCGGCCGCTGGCCGACCTGGACATCCGTCGGGTCGATGACGCGCGCACGGCCCGAGATATCGCCGAACTCAACGCACATGCGTACGACATGCCCACCGACATGGTGGAGTGCATGTGCAACATGTACCTGTGGGGAGACGAGGCCTTCGGATACGTGGGGTACGTCGACGACGAGCCCGTGAGCTGCTCGGCGACCTTCCCCGTCGGCGGGACGGTCTACGTGGGGCTGGTCGCCACCCATCCGGACCAGCAGCGGAAGGGCTACGCCGAGGCCGTCATGCGCCGGTCCATCGAGGAGGGCCAGAGGGGGCTCGGGCTGACCCGCACGACGCTCCACGCTTCCGAGGCCGGTCGACCCCTGTACGAGGCCATGGGCTATGAGGTCGGGCCCCTCTTCCACCTCGTGGTCGAGCCGCACGAATAGAGTCGACGCGCACACCAGCCGCTCCATCGAAGACCACGCCGTCGCGCAGCAGCCACACAGTGTCGCCGGTGTCGCGGATGTCCTCCCCGTTCGCGTTGCGCTCGACGCACCTCGTTTCCTGCGGCAGAGCGCCCTGTTCGTGGAGCAGGGGCACATCACCCCTGCTGGTGAAGGGGGTGAGAAGGACTCGGGCGTTCAAAAAGCGCCGCCTGGGGCACCTGAATCGACACAACTCGGCCGACACAGAAGAGACAAAGCCCCGCCCGAGGTCGTAACCTCGAGCGGAGCTTGATCTTGTCAGAGTGGAGCCAGCCGGGCTCGAACCGGCGACCCCCTGCTTGCAAAGCAGGTGCTCTCCCAACTGAGCTATGGCCCCTGAGGCCTCAAAGGTAGGAAGAACCGCGGGACGTCGGAAGTCGGGTCGGGTCCGTCGCTCCTGCCGACCATGCACAACGACGGCGGGGGCGCCCCGGATTCATCCCGGGACGCCCCCGCGCCGTCATCCGTACCGGCCGATTGTCAGGCGCCGGGATGCACGTGGATGCCGAAGTCCAGCGAGAAGCTTCGGACGGCCTGCTCGGCGGCGATGGATCCACCCAGCGTCTCGAAATCGACGGTCCATGCCTGGTAGCGGACCGCGGGCGAGAAGCTGATCGTCTCCCCGAGCGGGATGTCGACTCCGACGGACGCCTGGAGACCGACCGAGCGGTCGGATTCGGCTTCGAACGATCCCTCCTCGAAGTCGAGCTTGTTGAGGACGGCACCGACCCGAGCCCAGGGCAGCACGCCCGACTCGCGATCGAGCAGGAACTTGGCTCCCGCCTCGAAGCCGCTCGCGGTGAAGCCGTCACCGGAGCATCCGACGCAGTCGAACATCTCGTACTGGTATCCGCCGTAGACGGACACGTTCGGGTTGAGGTTCACGAAGACGTCACCGCCGAAGGCTGCGCCCTCTTCCGCGGCGTCTCCGAAGTCGCCGGTCGGAAAGGTGAGCGCACCACGCCCCTCGAAGGAGACGTCCTGCGCGTCGGCGGGAAGTGCGGTCAGTGAAAGCGCGGCAGCGGCCGCACCCAGAAGGTGTAGATACTTCATCTATGTCTCTCTTGGTCGTGTGATCAGGAATCCCTCGCGGCACCGATGCCGGTGAGCACGAGGCCGAGCGCGAGGACGCCACCCGCGAGCAGCGGCGGGATCTCCCGAGACTGCGGCACGGTGGCCGACGCCTCGAACTCGCCGACTTCGACGAGTGTCTCCTCCGAATTCCAGGAGACGGAGTCGATCGCGAGACCGACGCCGCCGAGAATGGCGAGGACGAGCCCGACGATGATCAGCTGGTTCTTCATGGTGGATGGCTCCTTCGGCTGAGGTTCGTGAACCGGACGCGACCTCGCACCCGGGTGGCGTCGTTCCGGGTCAGGCCACGGGGCGTCGGCCGAAGAAGAAGCTCAGGATCGCAAGCACGAGGAACACGAAGAACGCGATCTTGGCGAGGCCTGCCGCGGTCCCGGCGATGCCTCCGAATCCCAGAAATGCGGCGACGAGGGCGAGAACGAAGAGTCCTATGGCTGCACTGAGCATGTGATCTCCCTTGATATCGATGAACGGGAACGGTCCCGTCTTGCGGGAAACAAGGCATGCAACGCATGTGCCATCCGGACCGAACGCACGCCGAAGGTCCACGAGATCCGGGGGCGCCTCCTACAGGGCTCGTATGGCGCGGGCTCCGACTTCCGCCACCAGCATCGTCGGTGCGTTGGTGTTGGCGTTGGGGATGCGTGGCATGACGGAGGCGTCGATGACCCGGAGCCCGGGAACCCCGCGCACCCGCAGATCGGGGGTGAGCGGGGCGCCGGACTCGTCCGACCCCATCGCGACCGTTCCGACCGGATGGTAGAGCGTCTGGTGTTCGGCCAGACAGTGTCTCCGAAGAAGATCGTCGTCGGCGTCGCCGACCCCCTCTCCGGGGATCTCCTCGCCGATCCGCCACACGTCGAATCCGCCCGCACGTCCGACCTCGCGCGCGATGCGCACGCCCTCGACCATCCGCTCGAGGTCCTCCGACTCCGAGAAGGTGCCGGCCTCGATGATCGGGGGCGCGTGCGGATCCGCGGATGCGATCCGGATCCTCCCGCGACTCGCGACGCGGACCAGGGTGACCCCGATCGTGAACCCGGATCCGTCGGGGTTCCGCGTCCCGTGGTCGATGGCGAAGGCGGGGATGAAGTGGAACTGGATGTCGGGGACGGGATCGTCCGGACGGGTGCACAGCATGGCGCCCGCCTCGGCGACGTTCGAGGTGAGCATTCCCCGCCTCAGCAGCCGCCACTTCAGGTACTCGCCGAACGTCTCCGCATCGAGAATGGTGCGCACGTCCGTCCGCCACGCCACGGGGACGCAGGGGTGGTCCTGCAGGTCGGCCCCCACGCCGGGAAGGTCCTGCACCACGTCGACCCCCGCGGCCTCCAGATCCGCGCTCGGCCCGATCCCGGACCGGAGCAGCAGATGGGGGGAGCCGATCGCTCCCGCCGCGAGCACGACCTCACCGGCGAGCACCTCCTCGACCGTCCCGTCCACCTCGACCTCGATCCCCACCGCGCGTCCCGCTCGGACCAGGACACGACGTACGAAGGCACCGGTCCGGACCTCCAGATTCCTGCGGCCCAGCACGCTGCGGAGGTAGCCGCGCGCGGCGCTCCAGCGGGTGCCCCGACGCTGCGTGACCTCGTACCACCCGGCGCCCCGCTGCTCACCCCCGTTGAAATCGGGCGTGCGGGGAATCCCGACGTCGGCGCACGCGTCGAGGAATGCCGCGGACAGGGGATGCGGGTCCCGGAGGCGCTCGATGCGCATCGGCCCGTCCGCCCCATGATGCATGGACGCGCCTGCGTGGTGGTCCTCCATGCCGAGCAGAATCGGACGCACGTTCGACCATGCCCACCGATCGTCGCCGGTGGCCCGGGCCCAGGCGTCGTAGTCGGTGGGATGCCCCCGCATCCAGATCATGGCGTTGATCGACGACGAGCCCCCTAGGACGCGGCCCTGCGGCCATCGGCGCGCGCGCCCGGTCGGGTCGTCGGAAGGATCCGTCCGGTAGTCCCAGTCCAGCTCGCCCCCGAGCAGCTTGTGGAATCCCAGCGGGATCTCGATCTCGGGAGCCGTGTCGCGCGGACCGGCCTCGAGCAGGAGGACCCGGTGCGAGGTGTCCTCGGAGAGCCGTGCGGCGAGCACGCATCCCGCGGATCCGCCGCCGACGATGAGATGGTCGATCATGTCCGCATGATGAGGGATTCGGGGCGTCGACGACATCCGGCCGATCGGCGCATGTCGTCGCACGCCTCCAGAGCGCTATATCCGTCGTGCGATGCCGCGGTCGTGCACACATCCCAACGATTCAATTCACGACACGAATGATGGAGACGACATGACGAATCGAAGCTGGAGTGCGTGCCTTGCCCTGCTCGGCCTGATCTGGATGCCGAGCGACGCCGCCGCCTGCGCCATCGCGGTGAGCGACGAGGACGACGAGTGCGCGGAGTATGTGTGGGGCTATACGGTGGATGGGGTCCGGGTCAGCGGTGAGCGGCTCGGGGCCGAGGGCGAGATGACCGAGTCGTCCTCGCTGGGCGTGGGTGTCGGAGGCATCGGGGCGGAGGCCGACATGGAGGGCGGCCGATCGTTCAGCTTTTCCGTGGCGATGTATGAGCTCTCGGATGGCACGACCATCCTCCTGAACTGCGTGACGTACGAGCCCGTCACGCTGGACTGAACCAATCTGGTCGGGCGGGCCCAGCGCTTTCGGGCCCGCCTGACCGTTCAGGAGACACCATGAATCGATCGAACACGAAACGAGAAGAATTCCCGGGCGGTGCGGGGCTCATCCGCGCGTCCCGCCGCGTCGCGTCTCTCGCCCTCATGCTCCTGATTCTCCTTATCGGATGCGCAGGAGATCAGCGTACGGGGGCCGAAGCGGCGGGCCCGACAATTGGAACGGTCACCCTCGGCGAGCTCGACCACGCCCTGTATCCGACCCTGACCGATACCGTTCTGACCGAGCCCTCCGACTTCGTGCTCGCGCACGACCGGATCTGGGTCGCCGAGACCCGGGCATCGATCGTGACCGTGCTGGACCGGGACTTCCGTCTGGTCCGCCAGATCGGGCGTCGCGGCAAGGGGCCGGGCGAACTCACGGACCCCTTCACCGTGCGGGTCCGCGACGGACGGGTCTCGGCCGGCGACCGTGGCACGGGACGCTTCGAGTTCTTCGATACGCTCGGTGCCGGGCTGGGCTCGCTCCCCCTGCGGGCCGGGCACGAACACGTCCTGCTCGGCCCGGATCGTCTGGTCGCCGTGGACATGGACTCCACGACGCTCGGGACCCTGATCGAGCCCGACGGAGCCACACCCTTCGGCTCCTCGCCGTCGGGGGACGGCGGGATCCGTACCTACGTACCCATGTCGAATCTGCACCGCGCCACCCTGGACGGTGCCCCCGTGATCCTGCTCGTTCCGCAGAATTCCGCGGCGCTGCACATTCACGATCTCGACGGCCAGCACATCGAGACACGGGAGTTGCCGGAGGAAATCCTGGCCGAACTCCGAGCGTACCGGGAGTCCGTCGCCGAAATGTTCGGCAGCGCCGTCGTCGGCTCGAGCCTGGTGAAGCAGGTGGGTGTGAGTCAGGACGGTCGGGTCGTCACGATCACGATGATGTCCGAAACCGCGCCGGTGCTGATCCACGACCTGGACCGACGGCGCATCCTCTATCTGGATACCTCGGGGCACCCGCTCGCCGGTCGGGTGAAGAACGCGCGGACCGCGGTCTACGACGATGGATTGCTGTACCTGCTGTCCGACGCGTCGCTCTTCGCGTTCGAACTCGATCTGCCGGACTGACGCGATCCGGGGGGCGCGCACGCGCACGCTTGAGCCACGACGCGGCTCACGTCAGACTTCGGCATGCGCCGATCCCGCCGTAGTCCCGCCCTGCTCCACCTCACCCTCGCCGCCGTCGCGATCATGGTCGCCGCCTGCGGTGGCTCCGAAACCGTCGCCTTCACGGTGGCGGACGTCGAGTACACCGAGTCCGAGCTGCTCGGGCTCACCGACTCCCAGCGCGAGCTGCTGGCGGAGCTGACCGCGTTCACCGCGATCGTCGCGGAGGACCGGGTCGTGGACCTGGTCGAGCCGTGGGTCGACAGCGCCCGGGTCGCCTGGATGTGGGAGCAGCTCCAGGCCGAGGCACGGATCGATTCGGCGAACGTGTCCGAGGACGTGCTGCGCACGCGCTACGCCACCTCGCCCCAGTACGAACTCACGATCCGGCACCTGATCGTCTTCTCGGAGCGGTACGAACCGCCCGAGGTCCGGGCCGAGGCGCAGGCGAAGGCGCGGGCCGCGCTCGAACGTATCGAAGCGGGCGAGCCCTTCCCCGAGGTCGCGGCCGACGTGTCCGACGAACCGGGGGCCGAGAGCCGCGAAGGACTTCTCAACCCGGGCCGGCAGGGCGCGTGGGTGCCGGAGTTCTGGGCGGCGGCGTCCGCGCTGGACGTCGGTGAGGTGTCCGGGGTGACGGAGACGCAGTACGGGTATCACGTGCTCCGGCTCGAGGGTCGCGACACGGTACCGTTCGCGGAGGCGCGGCCCGACGTGGTCCGGGAGGTCGCGACGCTCATGGGGCCGCTCGATGCGCCGGTCCCACCGGCCGACTCGGTACGCTCCGCCGCGGCGGACGCCGGCATCGAACCGCCGCCCGGGCCCTTCGATCGTCTGCGTGAACAGTGGGTCGTCGACGTGCTCGGTCAGGCGGAGCAGCTCGGTCTTCCGCCGCAGCCGGCCCGATCGCGCGTCAAGGAGCTGGCGCGTGCCGCCCTCTCCCGCACGGGCCAGAACGCCGGACTCGCGCGACAGGCGGTGGCGGCGTGGCACGACGAGCTCGACCGGATCCACCCGATCCCGGACACGTCGGCCGGCGGAACGTCGACCGCGGGAACGTCGGTCCGGGAAACGTCCAGCGGCCAGGACTCGTAGTAGAGACCATGACCTCTCGCACTCGCCGCCAGCTCTCCCTGGCGCTCGGCTTCGCCGCGTTCTTTGCGGCGCTCTGGTACTTCTGGTACACGCCGGTCGTGTATCCGCTGAAGATCTTCGTGGTGCTTCTCCACGAACTCAGCCATGCCGTCGCCCTGTGGGTGACGGGCGGCGCGGTCGAGAGCATTTCGCTCGATCCGAGACAGGGGGGGCTGACCGTCGGCCGAGGCGGCAGCGCCTTCATCACCCTGTCGGCCGGCTACCTGGGCAGTCTCGCCTTCGGAGCCCTTCTCGTGATGGGCGCCGGGTCGAAGCGTATCCGTTCGAGCGCATTGCTGGCGGTCGTCGGGGGATCCGTGCTCGTGCTCACGCTCCTCTACATCCGCGGTGGATTCGGTATCGCCTACGGTCTCGCGACGGGTGTCGTGCTGCTCGCCGGCGCCCGCTACCTGAGCGCGATCTGGGCGGCGCGACTGATCACGGGCCTCGGGCTCACCTCGGTCGGATACGCGATCCTCGACATCAAGAGCGACATCATCGACCGACCGGGCCTCCAGTCCGACGCCGCAATGCTAGCCGAACTGACGGGCGTGCCGACGCTGTTCTGGGGATTCCTCTGGATCGGTATCGCCATCTGGGCGGCCATCTGGCTGTTTCGGCACACGATTCGACGAGCCTGAGCCTCATTCGGCGCCGGGACTTGAACCTTCCCCCGGGGACACTGTAGGATGATGCGTCTGCCCGGAGTTCCACCGAAAACAGGAGGTGATCCCTTGTCTACGAGTCCGAGTACTATGTCCACCCTGGCAAGGGCAAGCGATCGCCGGTGATCGGCTCTTACGGCCGTAGCTGGAGATAGCGCTGTTCTGAGCCGGCATCGGCCTTTGCGCCGGGGTTGGACAGCAGTGCACACGACACGACCCCCACCGCCCTCGAGGGCGGTGGGGGTCGTTTTTTTTCAGCCGGCCCACTCCGGTTCGTGCCCGGGCCGCCACTTGATGTTGCAGCCGACCGATGGCGTCTGATCGCTCGGCACCTTCTCACCCGCGAGCACCGCGTCGACGGCCGCCCGCAGGTCCTCGCCCGTCGCCAGCTCGCCCCCGGCGGGGCGCGTGTCGTCGAACTGGCCGCGATAGACCAGACTCAGGTCGCCGTCGAAGAGGAAGAAGTCCGGGGTGCAGGCGGCGCGGTACGCCTTCGCCACGTCCTGCGTCGCGTCGAAGAGGTATGGAAACGGGTAGTCCTTCTCGTTCGCGCGCTCGCGCATCGGTTCGGGACCGTCCTGCGGATAGACGTCCACGTCGTTGGACGCGATCGCCACGACCTCGAGACCCCGGTCCGCATACTCCCGGGCGAACTCGAGAAATGCGTGCTCGACGTGCTGCACGTAGGGACAGTGGTTGCACCAGAACACGACGATGAGGGCGTCCCCGTCGGCGACGTCGTCGAGCGACACCGTCCGGTCCGAGACCGGGTCGGGAAGCGAGAAGTGCGGGGCGCGGGTCCCCAGTTCGAGCATCGTGGACTGTGTACGAGCCACTGGAATCTCCTTCGGGTCGGACCCGCTCGATCGGCCGGATCGGGCGGATGGGATGAGGCGAAATCACTCCATCATTTCGACCCTTTCCGCCCGTCCGGGTTCCTCCACCGCCACCGCGGGAACCTTCCGCCCTCCTCGTGTACTTCAAGTTTGAATTGTAGACTGATCGCGGGAATGGTCCTTCGTTGTCGGAGTGCCTGCCCCGTTCGACGACATGAGGACGACATGAGTGACACGCCGATCACCGCCGGATTCCATCACATCACGATGGTGTCCAACAGCGCGCCCCGTACACTCGCCTTCTACGGCGGTGTGCTGGGCATCGACCTGGTCAAGCGCACGGTCAACTTCGACGACCCCGAAGCCTATCACCTGTACTTCGGGAACGACGCGGGTCGCCCGGGGACGATCCTGACCTTCTTCGAATGGCCGGACGCCCCGCGTGGGCACTGGGGCGTGGGTGGCATCCACCATCTGGCCCTCGGCGTCGACACCCCGGAGGCGCAGCTGAAGTGGAAGCGACGGCTCCAGGATGCGGGTGTGCGCGTCAGCGGTCCGATCGATCGTGGCTACTTCCGGAGCATCTACTTCAGCGATCCGGACGGTCAGGTCCTCGAGATCGCGACGAAGGGGCCCGGCTACGACATCGACGAACCGATGGACGCCCTCGGTCGGAAGCTCGTGGTGCCGCCCGAGGAACGCCTGCCCGAAGGCCGCGACACGGAAGCGATCGGCGACCTCACGCATCCCGAGCCGGTGCCCGAGGTGACCGACGACATGCGTCTGCGCGGGATCCATCACATCACCGGCATCACCGACGACCTCGACCGTGCCCACGACTTCTACGCGGGTGCGCTCGGCCTGCCGCTGGTCAAGAAGACGCTCAACCAGGACGACGGAAAGACCGAGCACTGGTTCTGGGCGAACTACGACGGCACCGCGGTCGGTGAGCACAGCGCGATGACGCTCTTCGGGTGGCCGGGGTCCGACTATCGGGCCCGTCCGGGTGCGGGGCAGACCCACCACATCGCCTTCCGCGCCGCCTCGGAGGACCACCAGCTGGCGTTCCGTGAGAAGCTCCGCGGCATGGGCATCGAGACCACGGACGTGCTCGACCGCACCTACTTCAAGAGCATCTACTTCCGGGCGCCGGACGGTCTTCTCTGCGAGATCGCGACGGACGGGCCAGGCTTCCTGACGGACGAGGACCGGGAGACGCTGGGCACCGCGCTCCAGCTGCCCGGGTGGCTCGAAGGCCGCCGGGACGAGATCGAGGAGGCGCTGCGCCCGCTCGATCTGGCGAACGCCCACGCTCGCGGGACGGTGTGACCATGGCCGGCATCACGAAGGACGACGTCGTCGTCACGCCGAGTCGGCCGGATCAGGACACCACGGGACCCGTCGCGGTGCTCCTGCACGGCCGCGGCTCGAACCGCCACGATCTGGCGCAGCTGGCCCCCGCCTTCCCCGAGGGCTGGACGATCGTCACCCCGGAGGCGCCGCACCCCGGCATGCCGTGGGGCTACGGTCCCGGGTCGGCCTGGTACCGCTACATCGAGGAAGACCGGGTCGTCGGCGAGACGCTCGTACACAGCCTCGAGGCGCTCGACGGACTGCTCGACCAGCTCCCGGAGATCGTGGACGGTACGCCGTCCGTGGTCGTCCTCGGCGGGTTCAGTCAGGGCGGAACCAGCAGCTTGGCCTACGCCTTCACGCGCCCCGGACGGGTGGCCGCGGCCCTGAACTTCTCGGGCTTCCTGGTCGACGACCCGGCCGTCGAGCTCGAGCCCGACGCCGTCGGTCGGACGCCGATCTTCTGGGGCCACGGCACCGGCGATCCGGCGATCCCGTTCGCGCTGGCCGAGCGAGGCCGGGCGACGCTGCACGGCCTGGACGCCGATCTGACCACCCGGGACTACGCCATGGGCCACAGCATCTCGCCGGAGGAACTCCGGGACGCCGTGGCGTGGATCACCCGCCGGGTGGAGCCATCCCCGCATAGCCGGTGAGCTCGACGTATCCCCGGCCGATCGGGCTCGCGGCGGCCCGGGCGTTCGGCGGCCCGGCCCGGGCACCGATCCCCGCGGGCAGGACGTCCACGGCCCCCTCCCAGTAGCGCACCGTCACGTCCATCTCCTGGTCCCGGAGCACCGGCCTCACCCGGAGGGACAGCTCCGCCGAGGGCACGTCGACGCGCCACACCGACGGATACTCCGCCCCGTCGATCGGGCTCGCCCACGTCTCGAGCACCTCGAGCGAGAAGTCGTCGGCGCCGAGGCGCGTACGTCCGCCGGCCGGGTCGACGAGAACGCCCTCGGACAGCGGATCCGTGCTGCCGTCCGTACCCCGCAGTCGGTAGACCATGAGGTCGCGGCCGTCGTCCAGCTGCAGCGCGAACCAGTCCCACCCCTCCTGGGTCTCGTCGAGTGCGCTCGTGCTCCATTCGCGATCCATCCACGACTGTCCGGTCACCGCGATCGTGTCGCCCGCCGTGATCACCACGCCTTCCGTGCGCAGCCGCGTGAAGGAGTAGTAGAAGGAGGCGTTGCCCGGCTCGTCCCCCTTCTGGCTGAGACCCGCATCGCCCTGCAGGACCATCGGCTTCTCGGGCGTGAGTACGAGGTCGATCCCCGTCTCCGCCTCCGGATTCCGGGCGACGAGGCGGAGCGGGAAGATGCCGTCGGGGCCGGCGCCCGCCGGCTCGACCGAGGCCATCTCCCAGTCGTCCATCCAGACCCCGAACGGCTCGCCCGGCTCGGCCCGGCTTCCCGCCAGACCGGCGGCGCCCCGTGTGAAGCGCTCCGCCTCCGTGAAGGTGCCGGCGTCGACGTCGGCCACGGCGAAGTGTCCCATGTAGACGTCGTTGGTGGACCAGTCCCCGTCGGTCGAAGTGTCGGACCCCGAGGCGGACGTGTCCTCGTCGGCCGAATCGGGAGCCTCCAGCGCGCTCCGGAAGATCGTGTAGTGCGCGCCGAACCGCCGGCCATCCTCCGCGAAGAGGTTGCTCGTGACGTACCACCACTCGGTACGGAAGTCCGGGTGCGCGCCATGATCGGCGGGGAAGTCGAACTCGCGGGGCTCGAGGGCGCGGGCATAGCCGGTCGGGTCGCCGCCGCCCATCGCTTCCGCGAGCGACATCGCGACGGCGCTGTCCGCCGCCTCGGACCCGGTCTCCGAGGTCGAGTCGCCCCGCCCCGGACCGAAGAAGAGCCAGCCCTCGATCAGCACCACCGCGACGATCATGATGAACGCCGCCCAGTCGAGGCGGCTCATGATCGGCTCGTCCCTCTTCCCGTCCGTCATCGTCCGCTCCTGCTCCGACATTCCGGCATCACTCGTCCCGCAGCGCGACGGCGGGAGACGTCCGGCTCATTCGCCACGCGGGCCAGATGCCGGCGGCCAGCGCGCCGATCACGGCGAGCGCGACCGACTGCCCCAGGATCTCCGGCCCGACGGTCATCTCGAGCGTCCATCCGAAGGACCGCTTGTTGACCACGAAGATCATGACCGCGGCAAGCGCGAGTCCCGCGGGCACCGCCAGGATCCCCGCGATGGCGCCCATCAGCCCGGTCTGCGCCGTCACCATGCCCCAGACCTGACCCGGGGTCAGCCCGTTGGCCCGCAGGACGCCCAGCTCCCGCGAGCGCTCGAGCTGGAGCGCCATCAGCGCGCTGATCACGCCGATGAAGGCCACCACGAAGGCGAGGGCGCGGAGCACCCCCGTGATGGCGAAGGTCCGGTCGAACACGACGAGGCTGCTCTCGCGCAGGCTCCGGTTGGAGTTGATCACGACGGCCTGCCCGGCGCCGACGCGCTCTTCCATGCGGGCGATCACCTCGTCCGCCGAGGCGTCGGCTTCGAGGAAGATGCCGAGGGAGGTGACACCCGGATCGTCGAAGAATCGGTCCCACGCGGTCCGCCCCATCATGACGACGCCCTGATCGGACCCGAAGTCGGTGAAGACGGCGGCGATGGGCAGTGTGGTGCCCCCGGTCCCCGGAATCCGGACCTCGTCGCCCGGCTCGAGCCCGTGTCGATAGGCGAAGGGCTCGGACGCGAAGAGCGCCTCCCCGGCCCGGAACCGATCGAACGCCGTGGAAGGGTCACCCGCCCGGAACCGGAACGCGCCCTCCCCGCGGGGATCGAGATCGAGCCCGACGATGCGCAGCTCGCCGTACTCCGAGGGCACGATCTCGCCCCGGTAGGTGCTGAGTCCGTCGATCCCCGGCGTCTCCGCGAGCCGCTGCACCAGATCCGGCGGGAGCGTGCCGTCCGCCCGCGACGCGACCGCGGAGGGAGGCGACACGTACACGTCGGCCTGGA
>DATFJS010000037.1:0-7621 GCA_035269045.1 Longimicrobiales bacterium
TTCCGGCGGCGGGAAGGTCCGTGTCCGGATCGTACTGGCCGTTCGCGTTGTCGTCGCGGAAAAGGCGTCCCGAGATCGATCCCGGGTTGAAGGCGTACCGGAACTCGGTCGTCAGTTCGGCGCCCTGGAAGGGAGCCGTGACGGTCGGATTCGGCGCCGTCGAGAGGACCGCGCCATCCGGGAGGTCGCCGGCGATCGACAGCGTATAGCTTCCGGGCTGGAGCTCGCCCATCACGGCGACGCCGCTCGCTCCGGTCGTGGCCGAGGCGGGCTGTGCGCCGGTCGCGGTCACCGTGAGTCCCTCGAGCGCCTGATCGCCGGAACCGAACGTGCCGTCTCCGTCGACGTCGACGTAGGCGGTGACGGTGAGGCTCGACGGGGTCCCCGACGAGAGAATCGCCGACGATTCGTCACACGCCGATACGGCGAGGAGTGCGGCGGCTACCGCGAGCAGCCGCGGATGGAAGCGGCGGACCATAGAACGTTCTCCTGGACGTGGGATGCGTACACCGTGACACGACTGCGTCGAGCGTGGCGCAGGGGCGCCCCGCCCGATTCCAGCCGACCCGCCGATCTGATACGTTTCGGCGCGTCCGGGGCGCGAGTTCGCACCCCGCAGACAAGGAAACCACCCATCGTCTCGAAAACAACCGATCTGATGCCCCGAACCTACTGGCCCGCCGTTCTGCCGTCCGTCCGAGCGCCGTTCGCACGACTTCTTCCCGTCGCTGTCCTCGTCGTGCTGGCCGCCTGTTCGGGCGGTGATTCCGCGGGTCCCTCGGTCGAGCCACCGGTCATCACGGTCGCGGGCGTCGAGGACGGAGGCGTCTACGAGGAGGCCGTAACAATTTCCGTTACGATCGACCGCGGGACCTTCGAGACGACGCTGAACGGCGAGTCCTTCTTTTCCGGGCAGACGGTATCGGACCCGGGCTCCTACATCCTCCGGGTCGACGCCTCGAATCAGGGTCGCACGTCGTCCGTCGAGATCGGGTTCGAGATCCGGTTTTCCGGAGAGAGCCTGCTGATCGTCCGGATGTTCGACCTCGGGGAGAACGGAGCGGGTGGAGGTGGAGACGCGCTGCTCGTCACCGACTCGTCGGCCGCCGGAATGCGACACGCGCTGATCGACGCGGGGCCCGCCGGTCAGGACGCCGCGGATCCCGGCTTCGTCCGGCGCCGCCTCGCGGCGCTCGGCGTGGACACGCTCGAGGTGATGGTCCTTACCCATGCCCACTCCGATCACTACGGCGGAATGCTTCCCGTGGTGACCGGCACCGCGATCGAGGAGTTCGTCTACAACGGGCAGACGCGCTCCCTGTTCAGCTACGAGCAGGTGGTCTCCGCGGCCAACTCCCGCGCCGTATCGGTGACGGTTCCGTCGGGGACCGAGACCCGGGCCCTCGGCCTCGGGAGTCTGCCCACCACGCTCACGATGATTCCGGGCCTTCCGGACAACCTCGCCGTCGACACAAACGACGGGAGCGACCTCAACGACGGGTCACTCGGGACGTCGGTCACCAAGGGCTCCTTCTCCATGTTCGTGACGGGCGACGGCGAGGTGGACGCGAACCTCAGGTGGCGGAGGGACTTCGCCTCGCTGACGTCGGACCTCACGGTCCTCAAGGTGGGCCACCACGGGGCGAACGACGCGGTCTTCGACGCCGGGTTCGCGAATTCCGGCACGGCATGGCTCGAGCACACCAGCGCGGAGGTCCACCTCGTGAGCTCCAACGGGACGACCCACCCCCGGATCGCGGCGCTGAACGCTCTTCTCGGCCGGCCCGCCGCGACCTACTGCACCAACGTCCACGGCGACATCGAACTCCGCGCCACGGGCGCGGGCCAGTGGACCGTCACGGTCCAGCGGAACGCCGACCAGGACTGCGTGCCGGGGGACTCGGCAACGTCCTGACGGGTCGGCTGGGCAACCGAACGAATGCCGGGGGCGGGACTCGAACCCGCAAGGGCTTTCGCCCGGGGGATTTTAAGTCCCCTGTGGTTACCGATTTCACCACCCCGGCGATATGCGCGCCGGTTCGCGGCGCCTAGAGGGAGTCCTCCCGGGTGATCCGGACGCGGACTTCACGGAGCCGGTAGGTGCGTTCGTCCGCCGACTCGGGCTGGAATCCGATCGCCACGCGTACCGGCGAGGTCACATCCGAATCGCTCTCGGGAGGGCCGGCGGTGACGGCGATGTTGCCGAACAGCGGAAACGCCTGGGTCGTGGCACCGCCCGTGGTCTGGGTGCTGAAGACGTTCGTGAGTTCGAACGGACCGCCCTCGACCGACGTGCCCACCACGATCGACCAGGGCTCGATCTGGCTCCCTCCGTCCGAGCTCTCGACCACCATGTCGATGGCGACGAGGTAGTCGACGCCCGGAGTCAGGATGTACTCGCGGGTGAGCACGCCCGCGCCCCCCGCCTCGGTGGCGAGGATGTCGAACCGCGCCCCGGTCTGCGTCGCCGTGACCTGGAACGACGAGCCCGCGGCGAGCCCCACGTCCTCCGGCACCCATCCGTCGAGGGTCCCCTGGAAGGCGGTGAAGGACTCGGCCTCGGGATCGAAGGTGATGCCGTCGTCGCCACAGGCTACGAGCGACGAGCAGAGAAGAAGAATGGCCAGTCGGTTCACGGGACGTCCGGGGAAGTGGGGATGATGTGTGGCCCCTCCACGTTACATTGCCGACCCGTCCGGATTCCACCCCCACCGACGAATTCGACCCGCGCATGACGCCCGAGCGATTCCGCCGACTCCGCGCCGTACTCCTCCGACGTCAGCCGGACCTGACCGTCCTGATGGAGCGGGTGAACAAGGCGCACAACTTCAGCGCGATCCTCCGCAACTGCGACGCGGTCGGCGTCCTCCGGGCACACGTCGTGCCGCCCGACGGAGGCGTGGGGGTGCACCACCAGATCGCTGCCGGGTCGACGCGGTGGGTTCCCGTGGTGCGTCACGCCTCGACGGCGGAGGCGTTCGAAAGCCTTCGAGCGTCGGGGTTCCGCCTGCTCGCGGCCCATCCGGCGCCGGACTCGGTCGACTACCGGCAGATCGACCTCACGCGGCCGACGTGCATCGTGATGGGGGCGGAACTGCACGGCTTGAGCGACGAGGCGCTGGCGGCCGTCGACGAGACGGTCGTGGTTCCGATGGAGGGGTTCGTCCGCTCCTTCAACGTGTCGGTCGCGGCGGCGCTCCTGCTGATGGAGGCCCGCAACCAGCGAGACGCCGCGGGAATGTACGACGCCTCCCGTCTCGATCCCTCGGAGTTCGACCGCACCCTCTTCGAGTGGGCGTATCCCCGTGAAGCCCGAAACTTCCGCCGCGATGGACGCCCCTACCCCGCCCTCGCGGAAGACGGCTCCTGGATCTGACGCACGGCGTCACCAGCACCCGGGCGGAAGCGCGACCACACCGCCGTCACCGCAGGCCCATGCGTGCAGGCCGGGCCGTCCTCCGACCACCGCCCCGTCGACCATGCGGCCCTGCGCGGGGAGGACGAGGACCGCCGGGTGATCGGAAGGGCCGCCCCATCCGACGAACGCGGACGTCCTGGGGGCCCGGGTCCGACCGCGTCCGGGGCGGACCATGGGGTGAAGGTGGCCGGCGAGGATGCCGGTGGTCGGAGGGGCGTCCTCCGGGTGGGGCGGGATGTGCGCCAGGTCGAGCCCGCCGAGGCGGTGTGGTTCGTCGTGCTGCTCGAGCGCCCACTCCGGCGGAAGGCGGCCCGCTCCGAGATCGTGGTTGCCGCGCACGAGGTGGAGCCGCCCGCCGGGGAGGCCTTCGATCCATGCCGCGACCTCGGCCACGAGGGGGGCATCGAGTCCCGAGGCGGTGTGAATCAGATCTCCGAGCACCCAGACCTCCCGCACGTCGACGCCCGGCAGGTCCGCGAGGCGGGCCACGTGGTCCATGGTGCCGCGAGAGGTGCCTGGGGGAATCGGAAGACCCGCGGTGCGGAGCGTCGCACCCTTCCCGAGGTGGAGGTCCGCGACGAAGACACGCCCCGTCGCCGGATCGACGGCTGCACCGGAGGCGTCCAGAAGAAGGGACGTCTCCCCGACCCGTACCCGCACGGTCGGACGCTCGTCGGGCGCCCCGAGCCCGCTCATGCCGGAACCCCCTCACCCGCGGCCTTCTCGAGGCGGGCGGCCTCCCGTCTCACCCGATCGAGCCAGGACTCGGAGGACGCCTGCGCCTGGATCCGCTCCGCCCAGATGGGAAAGGCCAGCGGGGTCAGCCGCTCCGTCGCCCGGAATCGTATCTCCCGGTCCGACATGGCGTCGAGACCGGCCGCGATCCGTCCGAGCTCGAGTTCGCCGTCGAGCGCTTCCCGTCGAGCCTGCCCGAGGAAGAGGTTGCCGGGGTCGTAGCGGTCGAGCACGTCGAAGACGAGCCCGGCCGAAGCCTGGAGATTGCGCGCGGACTTTCGTCGGCCCGGGGCGCCGACGTGGATCAGCCCCGCGATACGCGCGATCTCACGGAAACGACGCCGAGCGAGTTCGCCCGCGTTCATCGCCCGGACGAGATCGGATTCGAGGTCGCCGCGGCGCAGCAGGTGTCGCCAGGCTGCCTCGTCCCGGGGCAGCCCCCCGTCCGAAAGGAGTTCGATGCCGTAATCGTTCATCGAGACGTGGACGGTACGGGGCGAGTCCTGCGTCCAGCGCCACGCGAGAAGCATCGCGAGGCCCTCGTGCGCCAGGCGCCCGAGAAAGGGGTAGAGGAACGCGTGGTCCCCCTCCCTCGAGCGGGTATGCTCGATCAGCAGATGCGTCCGCCCGGGTCGGGTCGACCAGCGGTCCTGCACTGCGAGAAGTGCGTCCAGCGCCCGCGCCTCCGGCTCCCGTATGTGCGTCTCCTCCAGCACGCCCGCCACGGCGTCGGCGAGGTGCGACGATAGCGGAAGCCGGCCCCCCGCCCAGCGCGGCACGGGCCCGCGCTTCTTCCGGGCGAGACGGACATAGGCGCGCATGTCCCGGACGCGCACGAGCTCGAGCATCCGACCGGCGAACAGGAAGCTGTCCCCCGGCGAGAGGCGACCGAGGAAGCTCTCCTCGATCGTGCCGAGGCGCCCACCCTTCATGAACCGGACCTCCAGCGCCCCGTCGTCGGTGATGGTCCCGATCGTCGGCCGGTGCTCCTTTCCCAGGCGGTCTCGGGCGGGGCGCAGGGTCCCGTCGTCGTCGAGGGCGAGCCGGTGGTAGCGGTCGTAGGCCGCGAGGGCGTCCCCCCCACGTGTGACGAAGTCGACCACCCGATTCCACGCGGCGCGGTCGAGGTCCGCGAAGGCGTGCGTCGAACGCGCCTCCTCGTAGAGCCTCTCGGCCGCTACCGGGCCACCGACCACCACGGTGACGAGATGCTGGACCAGGACGTCGAGCGCCCCCCGTACGGGAATCCGGGGCTCGATCTCACCCGCGTGCACCGCGCGTCGTGCCGCCACGAACTCGGCGATCTCGAAGGCGTGCGCGGGCACGCCGACGAGCTTCCGGACAGCGCCGGGCCGGTGGCCGGATCGTCCGGCGCGCTGGAGGACGCGTCCGATTCCCTTGGGGCTTCCGATCTGGAAGACCCGCTCCACCGGCTGGAAGTCCACACCGAGGTCGAGGGACGACGTGCAGACGATCGCCTTCAGCGTGCCGTCCGCGATGCCCTCCTCGGCCCGACGCCGCTCCGCGCGGGCGATCGATCCGTGATGCAGCGCGATCCGATCGGCCCAGTCGGGGCGCGCGTCCACGAGGGCCCGGTGCCAGAGTTCCGCCTGGGCGCGCGTGTTCGTGAACAGGAGAGCGCTCTCCGCCGGGGCGAGCGCCGCCACGACCTCGTCGAGAAGCGCGAGCCCGATATGACCGGCCCACGGAAAGCGCAGCACGTTCTCCGGAAGCAGGATGTCGATCTCGATCTCTCCCGCCGGGGGCCCGGTGTCGATTCGTCCGGAGTCGTTCCCGGTCAGAACGCGCAGCGCCTGAGCGGGATTCCCCAGCGTCGCCGACAGACCCCGGAGGACGAGATCCGGACGGCGTCGGCGAAGATGGGCCAGCTCCAGCTCGAGGAGCACGCCCCGCTTGGAGCCGAGCAGCTCGTGCCACTCGTCCACCACGACCGTGTCGAGTCGCCCGAAGATGTCCTGGCGCTCGGGGAAGCTGAGCAGGACGCCCAGGCTCTCCGGGGTGGTGACCAGCACCTCCGGCGGGTCGCTTCGCTGGCGCTTCTTCCGGGCGCTGCCGGTGTCGCCGGTCCGCAGCTCGACCCGCCACCCGAGGCCGACCCCCTCGAACAGCTCGGACAGGCTCCGAGCGGTGTCGCGCGCAAGGGCTCGGAGCGGTGTCACCCAGAGCACCCGCAGCCCGCCGCCCGCGTCCCCCCGGTCGAGGGCCACCTGCACCACGCCGCCGATCGCCGCGATGGTCTTTCCGAGTCCGGTCGGGACCTGAACCAGACCGCTCTCGCGATCCCGCTGGGCCCGCCAGACGCGGCGCTGGTAGTCGAAGGGCTCCCATCCACGCCCGGCGAACCATCGTTCGAGGGGATCGACGGGGCCGGGGGCCGTGCCTCCGTCGGTCATCCGTCCGTCCCGTCGAAAAGGGACAGCTCCTCCACGCGGTCCTCGGGGCGCGGCAGCGGGTCGGGACCGAGCCGCAGAAGCGCCTCGGCCCGTTCCAGCGTATCCACCTCGTCCACCGGCTTGTCACGCCGCCAGCGAGCGATCCGGGGAAAGCGCAGGGCGAGGCCCGACTTGTGCCGCGGCGATCGGCGAATCCCGTCGAACTCCAGCTCGAACACCAGTTCCGCCTCGACGGACCGCACGGGCCCGAAACGCTGCACGGTATGCCCACGGATCCATCGGTCCACCTCCCGGATCTCGGCGTCGTCCAGGCCGGCGTACGCCTTCGCGATCGGGACGAACGCGTCGCGGTCGCGGACGGCGAAGGTGTAGTCCGTGTAGAGGTTGGCGCGTCGACCGCGCCCCGCCCGGGCGTAGACCATGACGACGTCCAGCGAAAGCGGCCGGACCTTCCACTTCCACCACGACCCCTTCGGCCGGCCCACGCCGTACTCCGCCGCCCGATCCTTCAGCATCAGTCCCTCGACGCCCAGGTCTCTGGACCGCTCGCGCAGGTCGGCGGCCTCCGACCAGCTTCCGGGCGTCAGCACGGGAGCCGGACCGATGCCCGCGCCGACCACCGGGTCCGCCTCCCGGAGCAGGCGCTCGAGTCGAGTCCTGCGATCCGCGGTACCCATCTTCCGGATGTCGTCCCCGGCCGCCTCGAGGAGGTCGTAGGCCAGGAAGTGGACCGGCACCTCCCGCAGCAGACCCGGTCCGACCCGCTTGCGGTTCAGGCGACGCTGGAGGTCCGAAAAGGGTCGCACCATCGGCACCCCGGCGATCGGCGAGTCCGCGTGTCGGTCGACGGCGAGGATCTCACCATCGAGCACCGTGCCGTCCGGGAGGGCTGCGGCTGCGTCGGAGACCTCCGGGAAGGCACCGGTGACGAGTTCCTCTCCCCTCGACCAGAGCGCCACGGTGTCGCCTCGCCGGACCACCTGACCGCGGATTCCGTCCCATTTCCACTCGACCTGCCACCCGACCACCTCGCCGAGTTCGTCGGGGGCCTGGT
>DATFJS010000038.1:0-7997 GCA_035269045.1 Longimicrobiales bacterium
CGAGGCGCTGGCGTCGCTGGATCTCGAGGTTCACCCCGCGGAGGGGACGCTGCGGATCCTCCGGGGCGACGATGTGCTGGAGTCCGAACTCCGGACACCGCGCGTGACGGCGGCCGTCTCCGAGGTGGCCCGGCTGCCCACGGTCCGTCGCTGGCTGCTCGACACCCAGCGCGCGGCGGGGTCGCACGGCCACCTCGTCGCCGATGGCCGCGACATGGGCACGGTCGTCTTCCCCGATGCCGGCACGAAGATCTTCCTGACCGCCGACCCCGGAGAGCGCGCGCGCCGCAGACTGGGCGACCACGGTGTCGAGGAGCCGAGCCGGGACCAGCTCGCCGAGGAGCGTGCGCGGCTCGAGGCGCGGGACCGCCTGGACATGGACCGGGAGGTTTCTCCCCTCGTGCCGGCACCCGATGCGGTGCACCTCGACACCACCCGACTCGACTTCGAGACGCAGGTCGCCCGGGTCGTGGAGCTGGCCCGCGAGAACAGCGGGGAAGCGGGCGACCAGGGGTAGACGCCCCTCGGCCGGCAATTTAGCTTTCCCCTGCTGTACCCCGACCGCGTCGGGGTCGGCAACGGTACCCGTCGGCCCACGACAGTCGGCGCACGACAGGACCGCACACGACAGACAGGCGCGCGCCACGAGGGTGTGCGCCTTCATTTTCTCACTTCAACCCGACGGGCATCCGCATCGCCCGACGGAGACCGGCTCCCGGGAGGGAGCGAGCATCATGGCCGATAAAAAGGACGAAACCCCCGAGACCCCCGACGAAAACGTCGAGGTCGAGGGCGATCAGGTCGAAGACACCCCCGATACCGAAGCTTCCGACACCGAAGCTCCCGAGGACGCCGCCGCCGACGAGGCCGCGGAGACCGAGGAAGCCGCCGACGAGGCCGAGGACGAAGCCGCCGAAGAGGCCGCTGAGCCCGAGGACGACGAGTCGGACGAGTCCGAGGACGCAGCCGACGAGGCCGCCGACTCCGAGGACGAGGAGACGGACGAGGAAGAGTCGGTAGAGGACCAGCCCACCGCGGAAGAGCTCGAGGAGGAGGCCAACGTCTCCGTCGACGCCTTCACCGGTCAGGTCATCGAGGGAGACTTCGACGACGACGACACGACGGGAATCGATCCCCTCCTGAAGTACGATCCCTACGGAGAGGAAGAGCTCGACATCCCGCGCTCCGAGTTCGCGGCGCTTCTCGGTGAATACGAGGAAGACTTCGCGGGCATCCGCGAGGGCGAGATCGTCAAGGCGAGCGTCCTGGACGTCACCGACACCGCGGTCATCCTCGAGTTCGGCTTCAAGTCCGAGGGTTCGGTCGCGCAGGACGAGTTCAAGGAAGTTCCGGAGATCGGCGACGAGGTCGAGGTACTCCTCGAGAGCCTCGAGGACGAGGACGGCATCGTCGTCCTGTCCAAGAAGAAGGCCGACTTCCTCCGCGTCTGGGAGAAGATCAAGGACGCGTACGAGGAGGATCGCCCGGTCAAGGGAACGCTGGTCCGCAAGATCAAGGGTGGCGTGACCGTCGACCTGATGGGTGTGGACGCCTTCCTGCCGGGCTCGCAGATCGCGTTGCGCCGGGTCCCGAACATCGAGGACCTGGTCGGCGAGGTGTACAACTTCAAGATCATCAAGCTCAACAAGCGTCGCCGGAACATCGTGGTGTCGCGCCGCGTGATTCTGGAGGCCGATCGCGAGAAGAAGCGCGAAACGCTCGTGAAGGAGCTGCTGGTGGGTCAGGTACGCGAGGGAACCGTGAAGAACATCACGGACTTCGGTGCCTTCATCGACCTCGGCGGTCTCGACGGACTGCTGCACATCACGGACATGTCGTGGGGCCGTGTCGCCAACCCGAACGAGGTGGTCTCGATCGGCGAGGAACTCGACATCAAGGTTCTCGACATCGACTGGGACCGCGAGCGCATCTCGCTCGGTCTCAAGCAGCTTCTGCCGTACCCCTGGACGGATATCGACAAGAAGTACCCGGTCGGTGCCCGCGTGAAGGGACGGGTCGTGTCCATCACGAACTACGGCGCCTTCATCGAGCTCGAGAAGGGCGTCGAGGGGCTGGTCCACATCTCCGAGATGTCCTGGACGCGCAACGTCCGGCATCCGTCGAAGCTCGTGGCCATCGGCGACGAGATCGAGGCGGTCGTGCTCAAGGTCGATCCGGACGACGAGAAGATCTCGCTCGGAATGAAGCAGATCGAGGAGGATCCGTGGCTCGCGCTTCCGGTGAAGTACCCGACGGGTACGACGCTGGAGGGTGTGGTCCGCAACCTCACGAGCTTCGGTGCCTTCGTGGAGATCGAGCCGGGAATCGACGGGCTGGTCCACGTCTCCGACATGTCGTGGACGAAGCGGGTCGAGCACCCCTCCGAGATCGTCCAGAAGGGCGAAGAGGTCGAGGTCATGGTTCTCGACGTCGATGCGGAGAACAAGCGGATTTCGCTGGGGCTCAAGCAGATCCAGGACGATCCGTGGCCGACCATCTCCGAGCGGTTCACCACCGGGATGGAAGTCGAGGGCACCGTGGTCCGCCTCGCGGATGGTGGGGTCTACTTCGACCTCGGTGACGACATCGAGGCGTTCATGCCGGGCCACAACGCCGGTGTGAGCGATCAGAGCAAGCTCGAGGAGTACTACCGACCCGGTGAGACGGTGTCGCTCACGATCATGGATTCGGATGCGGCCAACCGTCGAATCACGCTCCAGGTCGTCGAGCTTCCGGAGCACCGGGACGTCGTCGAGGAGGCCGAGGAGGCCGAGGCCGAGGACGAGGTGACGTCCGAGGCGGACGATTCGGCCGACGAGTCCGAGGACGACGAGTCGGATGACGACGAGGACGATGAGTCGGACGACGAGGACGATGAGTCCGGTGACGACTCGGATGAGGACGACGATTCGGACGACGGGGACGACTCGGAGGATGATTCGGATGAGGAGTCCGATGACGACGAGGAGGAATCCGACGACGAGTCCGACGATGACGACGACGCTTCCGAGCCGGCGGACGACGACGCCGACGACGAAGACGACGACAAGAGCTGATCAGACTGCCGTGAAGTCCGCGGAGTCACGCTCCATTTCTCGCCCGGTCGCGCTCAGCGTGGCCGGGCGAGGGTGTTTCCGGGCCTCGGTGGCGCTCGTGCTGCTGGTGCTGGCCGGGACGGGGTGCCAGACGGTGCAGGGGGGCTCGCCGGAGCCGACCGGACCGTCGCTTCCGGCGATCGCGCTCGAGCGGGACGCCGTGTCGCGTTCCGACGAACGTCGGGCCGCGGAGCTGCTGACCGAGGCGGAGACGGCGCTGCGCGAGGGCCGCGTGAACGAGGCGGTCGAGCTCGCGACGGAGATCGTCGACGAGTATCCGGCCACGGGCAGTTCGGGCGCAGCGCTGTGGGTTCGGGCTCGCGCTCTCGGAACGCCCGACGCCGGGGCCGACCAGGCCATCGCGCTCGCCGATCTCGAGCGGCTGCGTCCGCTCATGCGGCGGGACGACCCGCGGTGGGGTGCCGCTACGCTTCTGCACGCTCGGGTACTGTCGGAGGCCGGGCGTTCGGCCGACGCGGTGGAGATGGCTCTCGAGCTGCCGGCCGACATGGGCGTCGGAACCGGCGACTTCACGTGGATCCGCGAGGTCGTGGCCCGTCTCGACCGCGATGAGCTCCGGGGCGTGACGGAGGAGGCCTCTCCGAGGTCCCCGCTCGCGGCGCCCGTGTGGGTGGCCCTCGGTCGGACGCTCGGAGCCGAGGGGGCGGGTCCGGCGGCACGGGAGGCCGCGCGCACGGCGATCTCCGCCGGGGCCTTCGGGCCCGATCTGGCCGCCGCCGAGGCGCTGCTCGAGGGCGAGGGAATCGCCGAACGGACGACGCTCGCGGAACGGATCCCGATTGCAGCCATCCTTCCGAACACCGGGTCTCCAGCGCTCCGGCGGTTCGCCGAAGAGGTGCGGGAGGGTGTCCTGGCCGCGGTCACGGCTGCCGAGCTGGAGGGCCGGACCGAGGTCGAGGTCTACGACGACGCGGGCCAGGCGCTGCAGGCGGCCGGGCTCGTGTCGAGGATCGAGGAGGCGGGCAGCTTCGGTGTGGTCGGACCGCTGCAGGACGCGGCCCTCGCTGCCGCGGCGCGGGCGAGGACGGCGAATGTGCCGGTGGTCTCGCCGACGGCGTTCGCGCTGCCGGAGGGGGAGGGCGACGTCTACTCCCTCGGAAGCCTGGATCCCGGGTCGGCGCGGACGCTCGCGAGGTGGGCCGGGGCTGCCGGGATCTCGACGGTGGCCATGATCCACCCCTCGGACGAAGCCTCGGTGGAGGAGGCGCGGATCTTCCGCGAGGCCTTCGAGGCCGAGGGGGGGGCGGTGGTCCGGGAACTCGTCTACCCACCCGGGCTGACCTTCTTCCAGGAGCAGATCCTCGGCGCCGCGGGGACCGGGGCGGACGCCCTCGTGCTTCCGGTGCCGGCCGCCGACGTCGAGGCGCTCGCGCCGCAGATCACCTTCTACGGTGTCGACACGCTGGGCATCCAGGTGCTCGGTACGGCCGCCTGGACCGATGCCGGCGTCCGCGACGTCGTGGCCGACCGGCATCTCTCGGGCGTCGTCACCGCGTCCCCGGACCTTCAGGATGGAGCGGGATTCGACCGCTTCGTGGAGGCCTACGAGACACGGTTCCGCCGAACCCTCGTCGACCCGGGCGGCGCAGTGCTCGGATACGACGCGGCGTCCCTGCTGATGGAGGCGGCCAGAACCGGGGCGCGCTCACCGGACGAGATGGCCGACGCACTCGAGCGCATCACCGACTTCCCGGGCGCCTCCGGGGTGCTGTCCGTCGAGGACGGGCGCATCGTGCGGCGTCACGAGATCCTCTGCTACGTCGGTGGGGAGCGCGTCCGGATTCCGGATGTGCGGCCGGTCCAGCGGTGGCGGGCGTATCCGCCGCCGGCCGACACGACCGATACGGTGCCGCCGGGACCCGGGCGACGGGACGGCTTCGCCTGTCCGGGCACGCCCGCCGCGGACTCCGCTTCGGTCGTCTTCTACCGGGAGGGTGGCGACACGCTGTATCCCCGGCTCGTCCCGATGTACCGTGCCAACGATGCGTTGCCGCGGCTCGATCCGGATTCGATCCTGCCCGGGACCGGACCGAACCGCTGACGCGTACCGATCACGATCCGACGCACCGGCCCGGAGTCGGCCGGTGTCGTACTCGACGACCCCAAGGGAGCATCCAGATGTCGATGAAGGAGAAGCTCGAGCAGCTCGAGGCCCTTCGCAGGAAGTCCGAACTCGGGGGCGGTGAAGCGCGGATCGCTCGGCAGCACGAACGTGGGAAGCTCTCGGCCCGGGAGCGCCTGGACCTCCTCCTCGACGACGATTCCTTCGTGGAGCTGGACCGCTTCGTCACCCACCGGGCCACCGGGTTCGGCCTCGAGGACCAGAAGGTACTCGGCGACGGAGTCGTGACGGGGTACGGCACCATTCACGGCCGCCTCGTCTACGTATTCAGTCAGGACTTCACCGTCTTCGGTGGCTCCCTGTCCGAAACGCACGCCGAGAAGATCGTCAAGCTGCAGGACCTCGCGCTCGAGAACGGCGCGCCGATCATCGGGCTGAACGACTCCGGCGGAGCACGTATCCAGGAAGGAGTGTCCTCGCTGGGCGGGTACGCCGACATCTTCCTCCGCAACACGCTCGCGTCGGGCGTGGTCCCGCAGATCTCCCTGATCCTGGGTCCGTGCGCCGGCGGCGCGGTCTACTCGCCCGCGATCACCGACTTCGTGTTCATGGTGCGGGGGACGAGCTACATGTTCGTGACCGGCCCCCACGTGGTGAAGACCGTCACGCACGAAGACATCGACATGGAGGGGCTGGGCGGCGCCGACATCCACGCCGGCACCTCCGGGGTCGCGCACTTCGCGCACGACTCCGAGCCGGAGACGATCGCGGCGGCCCGTGAGCTCATGACGTACCTGCCACAGAACAACCGGGAGCGCGCGCCGGACGGGCCCGGGGAGGATCCGCACGATCGTCGCGACGAGGTGCTGCTCGACATCGTCCCGGACAATCCCAACAAGCCGTACGACATGAAGGACGTCGTGTCGGCGATCGTGGACGAGGGCGAGTTCTTCGAGGTGCAGCCGGACTTCGGCGCCAACCTCCTGACCGGCTTCGCGCACATGGGGGGCCACGTCGTTGGGATCGTGGCGAACCAGCCGGCGGTTCTCGCCGGGGTACTGGACATCGCCGCCTCGCAGAAGGGGGCCCGCTTCGTGCGCTTCTGCGACTCCTTCAACATCCCGCTGGTGGTGCTCGAGGACGTGCCGGGCTTCCTGCCCGGGGTGGACCAGGAGCACGGCGGCATCATCCGGCACGGCGCCAAGCTCCTCTACGCCTTCGCGGAGGCCACCGTCCCGAAGGTGACCGTCATCACGCGGAAAGCGTACGGCGGCGCCTACGACGTCATGAATTCCAAGCACATCCGCGGGGACCTGAACCTCGCGTGGCCGATCGCGGAGATCGCCGTGATGGGGCCGAAGGGCGCGGTGGAAGTGCTTTTCCGCAAGGAGATCGCGGAGTCGGACGACCCCGAGGCGGCGACCGACGCCCGCATCGAGGAGTACCGGGAGACGTTCGCCAATCCCTACATCGCGGCCGCGCGCGGATTCGTCGACGACGTGATCGATCCGAGGGACACGCGACCCCGCCTGATCAGCGCGCTCGACATGCTGCGCAACAAGCGCGACGAGAACCCTCCGAAGAAGCACGGGAACATCCCGCTCTGATCCGTTCGCGAGCGCCCGGCCGAGTACGCGCGTCCCCCTCGTCCCGCGAGGCAACCGCAGCACGTCCTGACGCATCCCAGTCAGTGAACCGGGGCACGAGGCTCGCCCCGCGAATGCTCATGACGAGGGGGATGGCAGGATGGGGATGATTCGGGGAATGGGAACGGGCGTCGGCCTGGCGGTGGTGCTGCTCGGCGGGGTGATCGTCGCGGCGCCGGCGCAGGCGCAGGTCGCCACCGGCGAGCGCTTCCGGTGCGAGTGCGTGGACGCCGACGGGAATCGCATCGAGAACTGCACCTGCATTCGCGGGGGCGACCTCGCGCTGGAGTCGTTCACGTTGTCGGGCCTCGGCCTCGATCGGCGTGCGCAGATCGGCGTCTACATCGAGATGAACCAGGACGACGACGCCGTGGGCGGCGTGGTCGTGACCGACGTGATCGACGACAGCCCCGCGGCGGAGGCGGGACTCCGCGCCGGCGACGTGATCGTATCGATCGACGGACGCTCGGTGTTCGACGAACTCGACGGCGATGCCGAGGAGGACCTCGATGATGACACGTCGCTCGCGACGCAGCGCTTCGTGGAGATCGTCGGGGACCTCGAGCCCGGTGAGGACGTCGAGATCGTCGTCCTGCGGGACGGGGCGCAGCGCATGCTCCGCGTAACTCCGGAGCCGGCGCAGAACGCCTTCACCTTCCGGGGGTTCGGCGACGACATGGAGTTCGACCTGCGGGGCGAGTTCGAGTTCGACGAGGAGGAGATGCGGGGTCTCCGGGAGTCCCTCGAGGCGGCAGGGGAGAAGCTGCGGGGTCTGAACTTCCGGTTCGAGGGCGACCGACAGGAGCTGGAGGTGCGCATCCGCGAAGAGGTCGAGCGGGTCGAGGAGCAGGCAGGTCGGCTTCGCGAGATCGCTCGGGAGCGCGAGGGTGAACGCGGGCGGCTCGAACGCCGCATGGCCGAGGAGCGTGCCGCCACGAGCCTGCGACGCGGGGTCCTCTTTCCCCGGTCGTCCGTCGATCCGTGCATCGAACTGCATACCGAGGGCGGGGGTGAGATGCGCGTCATGGTGCTCGGCTACGGAGGATGCGTCGACGGCGTGCGCCTCACCGAGATGAACGAGGGGCTCGCGAGCTACTTCGGCACCGACGCGGGCGTGCTGGTCACGGAAGTCGCGGGCGAATCGTCCCTGGGCCTGGTCGCGGGGGACGTGAT
>DATFJS010000039.1:0-2097 GCA_035269045.1 Longimicrobiales bacterium
CAAGTACCTGGAGCCGGAGGCGTACGACGAGCTGTCGAAGAAGGTGCAGCAGCGTCGGCGCGAGCGGGAGCGACAGATCCTGCAGATGCGCGTCCCGCTGGAGGAGGCGCTCGAGGATGCGAACATCGCCTCGGAGGTGACGGGCCGGCCGAAGCACCTCTGGTCGATCTACAAGAAGATGCAGAAGCGCGGTGTCCCCTACGAGGAGATCTACGACCTCATGGCGATGCGCATCATCACGGCCGACATCCAGAGCTGTTATGCCGCGCTGGGGGTGATCCACTCGCGCTGGGCGCCGGTGCAGGACCGCTTCCACGACTACATCGCGACGCCGAAGTCGAACATGTACCGCTCGCTCCACACGACGGTCGTGGGGCCGGGGGGGCGCCGGTACGAGATCCAGATCCGTACCGAGGAGATGCACCGTACGGCGGAGTACGGAATCGCGGCGCACTGGAAGTACAAGGAGTCCGCCACGGATGGTGAGCGGGCCGGCGGCGACGAGGTCGACGAGGCGCTGACCTGGTTCCGTCAGGTGCTCGAGTGGCAGCAGGATACGGAGGAGCCGGAGGAGTTCATGGAGTTCCTCCGCATGGACCTCTTCCAGGGCGAGATCTTCGTGTTCACGCCCAAGGGCGAGGTGAAGCAGCTTCCCGCGCTGTCCACACCGATCGACTTCGCCTTCGCGGTCCACACCGAGGTGGGACTGCACTGCGCCGGCGCGAAGGTGAACGGCCGGATCGCGCCGCTTTCCCGCGAGCTCGAGAACGGGGACACGGTCGAGATCCTGACCAACCCGAAGCAGTGGCCGACTCGCGACTGGCTCGCCTTCGTGAAGACGTCTCGGGCACGCGGCCGCATCCGCCAGTGGATCCGCCGCCAGGAATTCGAGTCCGCGCACCAGCTCGGCGAGGAATTCCTCGAGCGCGAGCTCAAGCGGGCGCGTCTGACGCTGCCCGACCAGGAGACCCGCGAGCAGATCGCGAGCGATCTCGGCTACCCGGACTTCGAGCATGCGGTGGCCGGAATCGGCCGCGGCGACGTCGGACCGCAGCAGATGCTCAAGCGGCTCTTCCCGGAGCACGAACCCCAGGAGATGAAGGAGCCTTCCGCCCTCAAGCGGCTGGCGCAGAAGCTGGTACGCTCGAACAAGGGCGTGCGCATCCAGGGGATGGACAACCTGATGGTGCGCTACTCGCAGTGCTGTCAGCCGGTCCCCGGCGACGATGTGGTCGGCTACATCACGCGGGGCAGGGGCGTGAGCATCCATCGGACCGACTGTCCCAACGTCCTTTCGCTTCCCGACGCCGAGCGGCGGATCGAGATCGAGTGGGCCGCGGAGAAGGACGAGCGGTTCATGGTCCGGATCCGGATGGTCGGGACCGATCGCCGCGGCCTCCTCTCCGATGTCGCCAAGGCGATCACCGACACCGGAACCAATATCCAGCACGCCGATATGAACGGATCCGACGGCGGGATGATCGGACAGTTCGTGGTGGAGGTCCGTGACCTCACCCACCTCCACAAGGTCCTCGCCAGAATCAAGGCGGTGAACGGCGTGATCAGCGTCGAGCGCCGCGAGAGCTTTTCCGAGGAGGACATGGAGGCGTGAGTCTCTTCGAGATTCACAGCCCCTACGAGCCCGCCGGCGACCAGCCGAAGGCGATCGGGGAGCTGTCCGACGGGCTCGACCGGGGGGACGAGCACCAGGTACTTCTGGGCGCGACGGGTACGGGGAAGACGTTCTCCATCGCCCACGTGATCGCGAATCACGGGCGACCCACGCTCGTCATGAGCCACAACAAGACCCTCGCGGCGCAGCTCTACGGCGAGCTCAAGCAGCTCTTCCCGAAGAATGCGGTCGAGTACTTCATCTCGTACTACGACTACTACCAGCCCGAGGCGTACGTCCCCTCGAGCGACACGTACATCGAGAAGGATTCCTCGATAAACGAGGACATCGAACGCCTCCGGCTCCGGACGACGTCGTCGCTGATGGAGCGGGACGACGTGATCGTGGTCGCCTCGGTGTCGTGCATCTACGGCCTGGGAAATCCGGCAGACTACCGCGGGATGATGCTCCACCTAGAGGTGGGC
>DATFJS010000040.1:0-2068 GCA_035269045.1 Longimicrobiales bacterium
ACGAGGCGGGGCTGGATGGTGTGGAGATCTTCGCCAGCGGAGGCCTCGACGAGTGGAAGATCCGGCGGCTCGTGCGAGCGGGCACGCCCATCGACGGGTTCGGGGTCGGAACGAGGATGGGCGTGTCCAGCGACGCGCCGAGTCTGGACATCGCGTACAAGCTGACCTCGTACGCCGGCCACGGTCGGCTCAAGCTGTCGATGGGCAAGGGCACACTCCCGGGTCGGAAGCAGGTCTTCCGGGTGGAAGAGGACGGCGTCGCCAGGCGGGACGTCATCGCGCGGGCCGACGAGTCGGGGCCGGGCCGACCCCTCCTGCGGAAGGTCATGGAGGGGGGGCGGCGCCTGCCGGCCGGCGCCGAGACCCTCGAGCGAATCCGGCGCCGGACGGCCGAGGAGCTGGACCGACTGCCGGAGGCGCTGCGAGCGCTGGAGGCGGCCGAGCCGGCGTACCCGGTGGAGGTGTCCGACGATCTGGAGCGATACCGTGAGACAGTCTTGGGCGAAGTGACCCGAGCGTCCGAGGCGGATGGATGATGATGGATTCGACGAAGCACGCGGGGGCGGAGCGGGAAGCGACGAAGCAGCAGGGGGCGGGTCGCGCGGCATTGATCGTCGTGGACGTGCAGCCCGACTTCCTGCCGGGAGGCGCGCTCGCGGTCGAGGAGGGGGACGAGATCCTCGAGCCGCTCGCCCGGCTCATGGAGGAAGGCAGCTTCGACCTGCAGGTGGCCACGCAGGACTGGCACCCGCCGGGGCACGTCTCCTTCGCGAGCCGCCACCCCGAGCGGGAGCCCTTCGACGTCATCGAGCTGTACGGCCACGAGCAGGTGCTGTGGCCGGACCACTGCGTCCAGGGCAGTCCGGGCGCGGAGCTTCACGCCGACCTCCCGTGGGAACGGGTGTCCGCCGTCATCCGGAAGGGGGCGGATCCCGAGTGCGACTCCTATTCCGGCTTCCGCAACAACTGGAACCGCGAGGGTGAGCGGCCCCCGACGGGCCTCGCCGGGTACCTCCGCGAGCGCGGCGTGGAACGCGTGTTCGTGTGCGGCCTCGCCCGCGACTACTGCGTCCGCTGGACCGCGGAGGATGCGGTGGCGGCGGGGTTCGACACGGCGGTGCTCTGGGAACTGACCCGTTCGGTGGACCCGTCGGAGGACGCCCAGCTCCGACGATCGCTCGAAGACGCGGGGATCCGCGTGCTCGAGGGACGGGCCGAGTGACGGGGCACCGAGCCGGACGTCCACTCCCGCCAGAACGATCACGCCAGCCAGGACCAGCACGCATGCCTCCAGCCCTCTTCGATCCGTCGACCCTGCGGACCGCGTCGCCCCGCCGCCTCGCGGTTCGCGTTCAGCCGGCGGCCGAGCGCGCGCTGCGGTCCGGACATCCGTGGGTGTTCGAGGACAGCATCACCTCCGTCAGCGAGGCGGGCGGCCATGGGGACATCGCCGTCGTGTTCGATCGCGCCGACCGTTTCCTGGCCGCCGGCCTTTACGATCCGGAAAGCCCCATCCGGGTGCGCGCGATCGTTCACGGAGAGCCGGATGAGATCTGCCGGGCGCTGTTCCGGCGGCGGATCGCCGACGCCCTGGGGCGGCGCGCGAATGTGGCCTCCGCCCAGACCACGGCCTTCCGGGTGCTGAACGGCGCGGGCGATGGAATGGCGGGCCTGGTCGCGGACCTGTACGAGCGGACGCTGGTGCTGGAGGCCTTCACGGTCGCGTGGCTCCCACACCTCGCCGACGTGGTGGAGGCCTTCGAGGAGCTTCTGGCGCCTGAACGCATCCTGCTTCTGGTCGCGGACCGCGTGGCTCACGGAGACGCATGTCCGTCCGACCTCGGCGAGGGCGCCGTGCTGCGCGGCGCGGCGCCGCCGGACGGCGTCGCGTTCCTCGAAACGGGCCTCCGATTCGAGGCGCATCCGTTCCGGGGGCACAAGACGGGCTTCTACCTGGATCAGCGCGCGAACCGCCGACGGGTGGGCGCGGAGAGCCGGGACGCCCGCGTTCTGAACGTGTTCAGCTACACGGGCGGGTTTTCGGTGCACGCGGCGCGGGGCGGGGCAC
>DATFJS010000041.1:0-5210 GCA_035269045.1 Longimicrobiales bacterium
ATCACGTACATCGAGAGCTGACCGAGGATCGCCCAGCCGAACTGCGAGGTGATCACGAAGATCAGGCCGAAGACGCCGTACGGAGCGAGCGCCATCGCCATGTCGATGATCTTGATGATCGCCTCTCCGATTCCGTCGAGAACGTCGAGGACCGGCTGCGCCTTCTCCTTCGGGATCATCATCAGCGCGACGCCGAAGATGAGCGAGAAGAAGATCAGCGCGAGCATGTCCGTATCCGCGGCCGCGAAGACGGGGTTCCGCGGCACGATCTCGACGAAGGTGCCGATCCCGAACTCCGACGGGCCGCCCACGACGAGGTCGTCGCTCGCGAACTGGTCCATGAGCGCGTCCCGGGTCTCCGCGGGGAGTCCGCCGCCGGGCCGGATCGTGTTCACGAGAGTGAGCCCGATCGTGGCGGCGATCAGCGTGGAGAGCGCGAAGAAGCCCATGGTCCGGCCACCGAGCCGGCCCAGCGTCCCGATGTCCCCGATGCCGGCGACACCCAGCGCGATGCTCGTGAAGACGATCGGAACGACCGTCATGAAGAGCATCCGGAGGAACACCTGGCCGACGGGGTAGGCGACGTTGTTCGAGATCCAGTCGAGCCAGGGAGCGCCACCGAAGAAGGCGTTGCCCAGTCCTCCGACGAAGGCCCCGAGAACGAGACCTAGGGCGATCTTCGTGTGCAGCTTCACGTGTTTCTCCATCGAGAGCGGGTTTCGCCCCGACGATCCGGAGGGCGAAAAGACTGCCTACGATACGAGTCCGGCCGGACGTCCGCCAAGGGTGGGCGGCGTGCCGGGCCTGACGATTCCGGCGCGTCGACGGTGCGCAGCGGCTGCGTTTCGTGGATCCGGTTCGGGGTGGGCCCGTGCCGTACCGGTGGCTGGCGTCGGCACGCCTGTCGGAGACCATCCGCACCGGACACAGGGAGTATCGTAAGGTGTTTGTGGATTGGCACTTGTGAAATCACAAGCCTCTGGAATCAAATTCCGGACATGATGGATATCAGGAAATATCCGACGCTTCTGCCAGCGGCGGCTCTACCGGCTGCTCCGGCGGATGCACAGCAATCCCACGCTCAACCCGACGACACCCGGATCAATATCGACGACGACTTCACCGAGGTGGCCTCCATCGAGGCCGGCGGCGTGGACGTCGACGACATCCAGACCTGCTTCTATTCGAGTGCCGTGGACGAGGAGGACCTCTTCGTGACGGCGACTACGATCGCCGATCGTCGATCGGGAGCGCGCTTCCACCCCCGGGAGGGTCGACCCTTCCGGGGGTGACGTGCGTCCATGGGGGTGTCCGACGGACGCCGGATCGACGCTGGACCCGTGGGCCGGATGGAGGCGGGCGTGTACCTTCCAGCGGACGCCCAACGACACGACCTCGATCTCCCCGTCGTCGCATGAGAAGATTCAGCCTCACGGCCGCCGCGAGCCTCGCCGCGGTCGTCGCCCTCTCCGGTGGGCTCACCGCCCAGTCCGGCCCCTCGCTCGTCCAGGCCGACGAGCTCGGCATGCGCGTCGCGGACGGCGACTCGCCCGTCATCCTCTGGATCGGTGGCGACGAGACGTGGGACGCCGGTCGGATTCCCGGTGCGCGCCGGATCGGCCTCGGTGACATCTCCGTCAGCCGTGGCGAGTACGCCGAGCCCGGATCGATCGTGCTCGATCTCCCGTTCGAACTCGACCGGGTCCGCCAGGCCTTCGAGCGGCGGGGCGTGTCGAGTGACCGAGACGTCGTCGTCGTGTTCGACAGCCCAAGCCGGTTCACCCAGGCGACCCGCGTCGTGTGGACCCTGACGATGCTCGGGATGGGGGACCGCACCCGGCTTCTCGACGGTGGACAGCCCGCCTGGGTCGAGGCCGGAGGGGAGCTCACCACCGATCCGGAGTCGGGCGGCGAGCCGTCGGAGGGCGCCATCACGACGGCCCCCGCACCGGACCGTGTCGTCGACCTGGGGTGGCTGGCCCGAGAGTATCGGTCCGACGAACTGTCCCTCGTCGACGCCCGCTCCTCCGCGTCCTACACGGGCGAGCGGGAGGAATTCCCGGGCCGTGCAGGCCATATTCCCGGCGCCGGCAGCCTGCCGATCGAAGTCCTCCTGGACGACGGCGGGCGGGTTCTCCCCATGGACGAACTGGCATCCCTCCTGCGCGACGCCGGAGCCAACGAGGGAGCGCGAGTCGTCACCTACTGTCACATCGGGCAGCGCGCCTCGGCCGCGTGGTTCGCGGCCACCCTCGCCGGGTTCGATGCGGCGATCTACGACGGATCCATGAACGAGTGGGGTCGTACCGAACTCCCCCTCACCTCCGGAGCGAATCGATGAGCCGTACCAGCACCACGTCCCGTATGGGCGGGATCGCACTGACCCTTCTGCTCCCCATCGTGTCCTCCTGCGGCAACGACACCACCGGACCCTCCACGGCGCTCTCGCAGGCGCAGCTGATCACGGCCGCGGAAGCGATGTTCCGTCATACGGTCGTCGTGTCGCTGGACCTGCCCCGAGCCGCGAATGGTGCCTCCGGAACGGAGACGATCCTGACCTGCAACGGCGGAGGATCCGTGTCGACCACCGCCTTCATTTCGGGCACCAGTGACCCCGAAGCCGGTCAGGCCGACCTCGACTACGAGACGGGTACCACGTACGACCAGTGCGTGGAGGGCTCCGGCGCCGGCGAGATCGCGATCAACACGAGCGCGAACGCGACGGGCGTGATCGGGGAGTTCACCTACCAGGCATTCGGCAACGGCGACGTCGAGGTGGAGGGTTTCCTGATCGGTCGCGTCGAGATCGAAACGGGCACGGCGACCCAGAACTGCCGGGTCGCGTATCAGTTGCTGGGCCTCGGCAGCGCGGAGGGTGGTTCGACCACCTTCAACGTCGCAGGTGACATCTGTGAAGCCGGGTTCGCCTTCGAGGTCGTGGTGTCCGACTGAGGCGGGGGCACGCGCCGGACGGCCGTCGGTCAGATCGACTCGGCCGGGTGGAAGACCTCGTATCCTTCCTTGAGCCAGTGCTCGCGGAAGGGGTAGGGTGACACCTCTTCGAGCGTGAGGGCGCTCGTGATCGGGTGCCGGTGGAGCACGATCCGCCCGCGCTCCTGTTCGTGCATGGTGTAGCGGCCGGAGATCTGGACATCGGCCTTCAGGCGCCGCTCCCCGTCCATCATGAAGGAGTGGAGCAGATGCGTGTTCGACGACCACTCGTGCTGCGTGACGGTCACGTCGAGCACGGGCTCGCCCTCGCTGGTCACCTTCACCGCGACCCGATCCGACCACTCCACGAACCGGATGTCGATGTCGTGCGGGTACGTCGGCAGGCGCAGCCGCTGTTCCCGGTCCCGACGTGCCACGGCCGACGTCGTCGCGGACACGAAGGGAAAGAATCCCGCCTTCGGTACCGTCGTCCAGTTTCCCGTCAGCGGGGGTACGACCACCGAGAGGATGAGCTCCGCATGCGCTCCGATCGGGGAGTCCCGAAAGTGGAACGCGGTGACGTTCAGGATGCTCCGCTGCGGCCGCACCTCGATCGGCTGGAGATGATTCGGGAGAATGCGCTCCGCGTCGGCGGTCGACATCTCGCACAGAGCCGAGATTCCCGTGGTGAAGTAGGACGTCGTCATCTCGGTCTTCAGTCTTCGATCGGGGAAATCGCGAGTCGCGCGATATGGAGATTCAGATTGTGATTCACGCGGAGTCCCGCGATGCCCTCGGCCGTGCCGGGGCGGCGCGTGATGCTCGTGACCTCGCTCCCGTTCACGTAGAAACGGATCTCGTCGTCGTCGGCCTCGACGGCGAGATCATTGGGGACGGACGCCGCGCCGTCCTCCCGATCGGCGTACGATCGAATGGCGGGGTGCGAGGTCCACTGGACGAGGGTCGACGTCTCCCGACCGTCCCGCTCCTTCACGAGGAACTGCCCGCCGTCCCGGATCAGGAAATAGGTGTAGCGCTGTCCGTCACCGTTCAGGTCCGCCCCCCCGATGAACATGCCGAACGCCTCGCGGCGCCCCTCCGGATCGAAGAGGTGCGACTCGAGATCGACCCGGTATGTTCCGCCCGCCCGGTCGTCCTGACGCCAGAAGATGGCGGCCGGCCCGGTGGTGACATGGTACCCCGGCGCCATGTCGGTGAAGGCGATCTCCGCGACGTCGACACCGGCACGATCGGTACGGACCTGCCACCCCTCGGGCCACGACTGGCCGACGAGGGCGGCTGGCATCAACAGCGTCAGGGACAGCAGAATCAGGAGTCGCATGGAGAAAACGTGTCCCCTCGTGCCGGTCCGGGTCAACGATCACGGCGCAGGTGTGGGGGCGACAGGACGGGAGGCGCATCATATGCCGGATGAGACGACAGGCCACGACGCCGGCAGGACGGCGGGTCACCGACGGGGTTTCGTCGGCCGGGTCACGCGAGCATCGCGCGTGATCGTGGTGATGGTGGCGGTGGGGGTATCGGCGGTCGGATGTGGCGGGTCGGGAACGCCGGCGATGCCGGAGGATCCGTCGGGTATCCGGACGGACGAGGAGACGGGTTACTGGTTCGGCACGAACGACTGGGTCGAGTACCGTCCCGGCACCCTGCCGATCGTCCTCTCGGCGCCTCACGGCGGCAGCCTCGAGCCGGGGTCGATCCCCGATCGGTCGGGTTCGGGAATCGTCACGGTGCGAGACAGCCGGACGATCGAGACCACGATCGCGGCCTCGGACGCACTTGCGAACCTGACCGGAGAGCGTCCCCACGTGATCATCTCGCACCTCCGTCGCACCAAGCTCGATCCGAACCGCGACATCGGGGAGGCTGCGCTCGGGAACGACGAGGCGGAGCGTGCCTGGCGGGAGTACCACGGGTTCATCGACATGGCCAGGGAGACGGTCGCCACCGACCACGGAGCCGGCCTCTACCTCGACATGCACGGTCACGGTCACGACGTGCAGCGGCTCGAGCTGGGGTACCTGCTCTCCGGGAATCAGCTCGACACCTTCGACGACCCGGCGCTCGACGCCCTGGACGGTCAGGGCACGAGCCTCGCGGGGCTGGGGGCCCGGACCGAGGCACCCTTCTCGTCGATCCTCCGTGGTCCGGAGAGCTTCGGCGGGCTGCTCGAAGCCGCGGGTGTGCCGGCGGTTCCGTCGCCGAGATGGCCCGGACCCGAGATCGACACGATCCCGGGCGACGAACCCTACTTCAGC
>DATFJS010000042.1:0-3607 GCA_035269045.1 Longimicrobiales bacterium
GGCGGTCGCGGTGGTCCGCGACACCTCGGTGATCCTGCTGCGTGGGTTCGGCGTTGCCGACGTATCCTCGAGCTCTCCCGTCGGGCCGGACACGCCCTTTTACATCGCATCGTCCACGAAGTCGTTCACGGGAACCGCTGCCGCGATCCTCGCCGATCGGGGGGTGTGGGACCTGGAGGATCCGGCGGGCGACTGGATTCCCGGGTTGAACCTCCCGGACCCGCTGTCACCCGACGACGTGACGATCCGCCATCTCCTGACGCACACCGCTCGGATCGACAACGCGGCGGTGACCTACCGAACCGCCTACACCGGTGATCACGACCGCGAGACCCTGATCGGGCTGCTCGGATATTCCGAGGTCCTCGAGCCCGGATTCGACTACGGCAACATCGGATACGTGGTAGCCAGCCTCGCGATGGACACGGCAGCCGGCGCAAGCTGGAAGGACGTGCTGGAGACGGAGATCTTCCAGCCGCTCGGCATGGAGCGCACCAGCGCCGATCGCTCCGCATTCGACGGCCAGGCGCTGGCGCTGCCGCATGGGGTCGGGATCGGCCCACGTGCCTTCGAGATCCTCCCATTCATCAAGGACGACTCGAACATGCACGCGGCCGGTGGCATCATTTCGACCGCCTCCGACCTCGCGCGGTGGCTGGAAGCGAATCTCAACGCCGGCGTCGTCGATGGTCGGCAGGTTCTCTCCGCGGAGGCCGTCGCCGAAGCCCATCGACTCCAGGCGACGACCGAAGCCGAATTCTACCAGTTCGCTCGGTCGGGCTACGGCCTCGGGTGGTATCACTCGGACTACGAGGGCGACCTCGTGCTCCACCACTTCGGGAACTACCCGGGGTTCCGCGCCCACGTCTCGTTCATGCCCGAGGCCGACATCGGCATCGCGGTACTCACCAACGAGTCCGCTCAGGGCTATTTCATGCCGGAGGCAGTCGCCACCTGGATCTACGACCATCTGCTCGGGAAGCCGGGTCTGGAGGCGAAGTACGACTCGGTCGTCGCCCTCCTCGGCGGAGATGCCGAACGGGTTCGAGAGGCGGTACGGAGGGACGAGCAGAACCGCCTCACTCGTCCGGATTCGCTGACGGCTCCGCTGTCGGCGTACGCAGGCAGGTATACCAACCCGGCGATCGGCACGCTGGTCGTGGAGCCGACACCCTTCGGACGTCTAAGGGCTCGGATCGGACGCCTGCACTCCTTGATGGAGCCGATCGATGATCGGCGGCTCCTCCGCGTCGAGCTCGTCCCGGGGAGCGGCGAGGTGGTCGAGTTCTTCCTGAATGAAGGACGCGCGGACAGCCTTCTCCTGCGAGGGCAGCCGTTCCGGCGGTGATTCCGGAGCGCCTCGCGGCTGCCGCCGCCTCGGTCACTCGCTTCGCTCGTAGCAAACCGGCGATCGCGTCTTCGCTTGCGGCGAATCCGCCCGGTTCTCACCCGGCCGTCCCGACGTGGAACCGGCATGCCCGAAAACGCAGAAAGGCTTCCCGAACATTTCTGCTCGAAAAGCCTTTCTGGTCAGTCGGGACGGCCGGATTCGAACCGGCGACCCCTGCAACCCCATTGCAGTGCGCTACCGGACTGCGCCACGTCCCGTCGGAGTCGGGAAACTAGCGCGCATGCCGTCCCGCACCAACCCTCGGTACGATCAGTTCACTTCTCCCGCCGGCTCCAGGTCGAGCTGATATCCCACGCCGCGTACCGTGGCGACCCGGGTTCCCTCTTCGCCGGCGCGGTCGAGCTTCCGGCGGAGTCGGTGGACCGTGGCGTCGAGAACCGACTCGCAGCCGCTCTCTGCGCCCCAGATCTCGCTCATGAGTTCCGTCCGCGGCACGACGCGCCCGTCCGCCTCGACGAGCTGAAGCAGCAGCTCGAATTCACGTCCGCTGAGTTCGAGTTCCTCCCCCTCGCCGGAGACCTGTCGGCGAGGTACGTCGATGAGCAGTGATCCCAGATGGACCTCGCGCTGGAGCGCGGGACTGCTGTCGAACCGTCCGGGGCCGTGGAGCTGGATGTACCGGCGAAGGAGAATGGCCGCGGCCGAATGAGGAGGATTCACCACGTCGTCGACGCCGGCTTCCATGTACGGCGCGAGCATCTCGTAGTGCATGTCGGGTGTCAGGAGGAGCATGAGCGGCTCCTCGAGGACCGGTCCGATCGAGCGGAGCGTGGCGAGCGTGAGATATGGCCTCGTCCGGCAGATCCCGGCGACGAACGTATCGGGGCGGAAGCGTCGCAGTTCGCCCTGCGTGCGCTCGCCGTTCATCCGTTCGGTCAGCTGTACCTCGAGCACCTCCGCACCGGCTTCCGCCAGTGCGCGCTCGAGCGTCGGAGTCGCGCAGCAGTCACACCCCATCAGGGCGATCCGCGGAGTTTCCGCCGCCGTGCCGCGCCGTGTCGATCCGTCTCGCTCCACCATTCCTGTCTGCTTTCCCGTCTTCGCCATCGTTCACATCCTCCCCACATCCCGGGTCGATCGCCGGCCCATCCGGCGCATGCCTAAACTATCGGACAGATGAGGACCCTGTAAGGTTGCATGGGTCCGTCGAGATCCGCGCCGACCGGCGAGTGCACGGCTGCGGGTTTTCTTGACACGAGGGGCCCCTCTTCGCCAATCTTTGTTCGGTAGCCGAACAAAGTCGGATCAAGCCAGTTCCCGCCGTGCCGAACAACAACTCGGACGCGGGACCCCATCGACGGTGAGTGTCCTCATGTTTTCGACGTCCTCAATGGGTCGCATCGCGATCGTTTCCATCCTGCTCCTCGCCACGTCCGCGTGCGACCGCGACCTGGATGTTCTGGAGCCGGCGGACTTCCCCTCGAACTCCGATGTCTTTCTGGACGGCTTCAGTGAGGGTTTGAGTTTCCAGGCATTCGCCGGGTCGAAGGTCGACGCGGTCCAGATCGACTCCGACGAGGTGTTCCGTGGCACGAACTCGCTCCGGATCACGGTGCCGACCCCCGGTGATCCGTCCGGTGGATACGCGGGCGGCGCCTTCGTGGCGAACGTGCCGCGCGACCTGACCGGCTACAATGCGCTGTCCTTCTGGGCAAAGGGGAGCATCGCGGGCACGATCGATGTGGTCGGGATCGGTAACGACAACAGCGGCACGTCGTTGTACACGGCGGAGGTCCGGAACCAGGTCCAGCTCTCCACGTCGTGGACGCGTTACGTCGTGCCGATTCCGGATCCGGCGAAGCTCGACCTCGAGCAGGGCATGTTCTTCTTCGCCGAGGGTGCCGAGGACGGCGTGGGATACACGTTCTGGATCGACGAGCTCGAGTACGTGTCGCTCGGCACGATCGCCAACATCCGGCCAGCGATCCCGGAGCAGGATGTGGCGGGCGAGGTCGGCGGCACGGTCCAGGTGGATGGTGCCACGACCACGTTCGACGTGGCCGGCAGCGACATCGTCGTCGGGACGGCCCCCGCCTACTTCGATTTCCAGTCGTCCAACGAGGACGTCGCGGTCGTGGACGACGGCGGGATCGACCTCGTGGCTGCGGGTCAGGCCGAGATCACCGCGACACTCCGGTCCATCGTGGCGGACGGCGTCATCCGCCTGAGGGTCGCCGGACCGCCCACCGTCGGGCC
>DATFJS010000043.1:0-2742 GCA_035269045.1 Longimicrobiales bacterium
CCGATGAAGGAGCCGGAGAAGCTCGACGTGGTGATCTTCCGCGAGAACACCGAGGACGTCTACGCGGGGATCGAGTGGGCGTCGGGTACGCCGGAAGCCGAGAAGGTCCGCGCCTTCCTCGTGAACGAGATGGGGTCGGACATTCGCGAGGCCAGCGGCATCGGAATCAAGCCGATCTCGCCCTTCGGCACGAAGCGGCACGTCGCGGCGTCCATCCGCTACGGGATCGAGCGGGGTCGCAGCGCGGTCACGCTCGTCCACAAGGGCAACATCATGAAGTTCACCGAGGGGGCCTTTCGCGACTGGGGCTACGAGGTCGCGGCGGAGAAGTTCGCGGACACGACGATTCCCGAGAAGGACATCTGGGAGGGCGCGTCGGCGGACGGCCGCATCGTGATCGGGGACCGGATCGCGGACGCGATGTTCCAGCAACTCCTCCTCCGTCCGGACGAGTACGACATCATCACGACGCCCAACCTGAACGGGGACTACCTTTCCGACGCCTGCGCCGCGCAGGTCGGGGGTCTCGGAATGGCGCCGGGCGCCAACGTCGGCGACGAGGTCGCCGTGTTCGAAGCGACGCACGGGACCGCGCCGAAGTACACCGGGATGGACAAGGTGAACCCGGGCTCGCTGGTCCTGTCGGCCGTCATGATGCTGGAGCACATGGGCTGGGAGGAGGCCGCGAGGGCCATCGATCGTGGCCTCGAGGCCGCGATCCAGGCGAAGACCGTGACCTACGACCTCGAACGGCAGATGGAGGGAGCGACCCTCCTGAAGACCTCCGAGTTCGGGCAGGCGATCATCCGCGGCATGTAGACCACGGAAGCGAAGGAGGGGCGGACCTCCACGGCCGCTCCCCCGTACTCTCTGCGGCGGGCCCGCTCAGCCGGGCCCGCCTCACTCTCGAACCACGACCGCGGCGCTTCGCCGCAATGGATCCATGGCGCTCACGACGACGTCCATCGAATCGCTCGAAACCCTCGACACCCCGCTTCTCGCGGTGCCCGTCTTCGGCACGAACCGGGCCGACGCGCGGGATACGGAGGGCCCCGGCGAGCCACAGCTCCCGGATGCGCTCCCGGCCTCGCTGGCCGCCACCCTGAAGCGGGCGCGCGCCGATCTCGACGCGACGACCGGGACGAAGACGCTCGTGTGGTCCGATGGCCCCGAAGGACCGTTGCGCATCGTCTTCATCGGCGTGGGAAAGCGCGAGGCGGATCTGACCGCGGAGGACGTCCGGCGCTTCGCGGGCACGGCCGTACGTCAGGCGGAGCAGATCCGGATCGATGCGCTGGGCGTCCTCGTACCGTCACTCTCGGAGGGGCCTGAAGTCTCGGCCCAGTCGGCCGCCGAGGGAGCCGTGCTCGCCTCGTGGCGCTTCCGTGAACTCAAGACGGGCGCGGGGGAGACGGAGGCTCCGACCGAGGTCAAGGACGTGACGCTGGTCGGCGACGGCGAGGCCTTCGAGCGTGGCGCCGAGAACGGCGTGGTGATCGCGGACGCCGAGAACGTGGCCCGCGTCCTCCAGTCACGCCCCGGGAATGTCGCGACCCCGAGCCACCTCGCTCGCGTTTCCGAGGCGCTCGGGCGGGATGTCGGCTTCGAGGTCGACATCCTTGGTCCCGATCGGCTCAAGGAAGAGCGCATGCGCGCGCTGCTGGCCGTGTCGCAGGGCTCCGAGCAGGAGCCCCGTCTCATCGTGATGAAGTACAACGGTGGAGACGAGGGCGAGAAGCCGCTCGTGCTGGTCGGTAAGGGTCTGACCTTCGACGCCGGCGGCATCTCGCTGAAGCCGCCCAAGGGCATGGAGGAAATGCGCTTCGACATGTCCGGGGGCGCCGCGGTCATCGCCGCGATGTCGGCGGTCGCGCGACTCGGCGTGAAGCGCAACGTGATCGGGATCGTGCCGTCCTCGGAAAACCTGCTCGGCGGGCGCGCCGTGAAGCCGGGCGACGTCGTGAGGACGCGCAGCGGCAAGACGGTCGAGATTCTCAACACGGACGCCGAGGGCCGCCTGATCCTCTGCGATTCGCTGGACTATGCCCTCCAGTTCGAGCCGGAGGCGATGATCGACTGCGCCACGCTGACGGGCGCCGTCGTGATCGGACTCGGTCACCACGCCATCGGGCTGATGGGGACGGACGACGACCTGGTCGAGGAGGTCCGGAAGGCCGGCGAGCGGTCGGGTGAGCGCTGCTGGGCGCTCCCGATGTGGCCGGAATACCGGAAGCAGCTCGATTCGGAGCAGGCGGACCTCCAGAACATCGGGGGCCGGCCGGCCGGATCGATCACCGCGGGCTGGTTCCTGCGTGAATTCGTGAAGGACACGAAGTGGGCGCACCTCGACGTCGCCGGGACGGCATACGGCGACGGGGAGCGGGCGTCCTACCTGCGCAAGGGAGGCTACGGCGTCCCGACGCGGCTCCTCGTGGAGTGGGTGCGGAGCCGGGCGTGATCCGACTTTCGGCCGGTCTGCTGGCCGCGCTGATCGCTCTGCCGGTCTCCGCCCAGGAGCCCCCCGACTCGCTCCCGCCGGATTCGGTGCCCCCAGCGGTCACGGCGGACACTCTCGAGGCGGTGTCGGACACGCTCGAGACCGACTCGGTACCGCCCCCGATCCGGAATCTCCCCGACTTCGGGCGATTCGGGGACGAACGGGACCCCGGCGTGATCGAACGGTGGGACCTCGAGGACCTGCTCGGCGCACGGGCCGTCACGCTCCAGGAGCTTCTCGAGCCG
>DATFJS010000044.1:0-10315 GCA_035269045.1 Longimicrobiales bacterium
CGCGACCGGCGAAGCCCGCATCCGGAGTGCTCCCGTACTCGGCACGGGTGAACCGCAGGAAGTCACGACCCGGTCCTCCTACCGCCTGGGACTCGACGCCGGGTACGAGGTGGACCTCTGGGGACGAATCGGAGCGTCGGCCGACGCGGCCCGCCTCCGAGCACGCGCCACCGGCACCGACGCTCAGGCCGCCGCGCTCAGTCTCAGCGGAGAGGTCACCCGGACGTGGCTTCGTCTGGCGGAGGCTCGGGCGCAGATCTCGCTGCTCGATGGGCAGATCGCGTCGAACGAAACGGTCCTCCAGCTTCTGGAAAACCGCTTCGGCCTCGGCCAGGTCCGCGCCGTCGACCTCCTGCGACAGCGACAGCTGATCGAGGCCGGACGCGAGCAGCGTGCCGTCGCCGAAGCTCGTCGGCGCATCCTCGAGCACCAGCTCGACGTGCTGCTCGGGCGTTCCCCGGTCGACGACGGGATCGGGGCGGACAGCCTGCCCGCACTGCCCGCGCTTCCGCGCACCGGCGTGCCGATGGAGCTCGTGCGTCGCCGACCCGACGTGCGGGCGGCCTTCCTCCGCCTGCAGGCAGCCGACCGTGATCTCGCCGTGGCGATCACCTCGCGATTCCCGAGGCTCTCCCTCTCGGCCGGAGTCGGATCCGAGGCGGATGTGGTCGACGGGCTCCTCCGGAACTGGGTCACCTCGGTCGCGGGATCGCTCCTCGCGCCGCTCTTCCGCGGAGGGGAACTCGACGCGGAGGTCGACCGCACAGAGGCGGTTCGGCAGGAACAGCTGCTCACCTGGGGACAGGCCACTCTCACCGCCTTTCGCGAGGTCGAGGACGCGCTGGCGGCCGAGCTCCGAGAAGAGGAGCGGATCGCCCGGATCCAGGAGCAGGTCACCCTCGCCTCGCAGGCATCGGAACAGCTTCGCACCGCCTTCTTCAACGGCGCGGCGAGCTACCTCGAAGTGCTGACCGCGCTCGTCGAGGTCCAGGAACTGGAGCGGGAGCTGCTCGCGGCCCGGCTCGCGCGTCTCGAGGCGCGGGTCGACCTCTACGGCGCGCTCGCCGGCCCCATCGACACCCTTCCGCAGGACGGCTCATGACGACGAAGCGCACCCTCGCCATCATCGCCGGAATCTTCGGGCTCGCGATCGCCGTGGTGGCCGTCACCTTCCTCACCGAACCCGAGGCCGAGCGCACCGGAGCGGTCCGCGAATCGGCCATGCTGGTGCAGACGACCGCCGCGGAGATGGGGACGTGGCAGCCTCGACTTCGCGCCTCCGGAACGGTCGAGCCTGCACGGGACATCATGCTGAGACCTCGTGTCTCGGGGTCGGTCCAGTCGGTCGCCGACGCCTTCACCCCGGGCGGACGAGCGGACGAGGGCGAGGTGCTCGTCCGCCTCGATCCCGCCGACTACGAGAACGCGCTGGCCCAGCGTCGGAGCGAACTGCAGCAGGCGCGCACGAATCTCGAGCTCGAACTCGGCCGACAGACCGTCGCCCGGGAAGACCTGCGCCTTCTCAGCGACTCGGTCCGGGCGCGCAATCGGTCGCTCGTCCTCCGCGAGCCCCAGGTGAACGCCGCGCGAGCGCAGGTCGCCTCCGCCGAGGCAGCGGTGGATCAGGCCCGTCTGGCGCTGGCGCGGACCCGTGTGGTGGCGCCCTTCGACGCGCAGATCCTCAGTCGTACGGCCAATGTCGGCTCGCAGGTCGGTCCGGGAGACGGCCTCGCCCGGCTCGTGGGTGTCGACCGGTACTGGGTCGTGGCGACGGTCCCGCAGGATCGCATCCCCTATCTCCGGTTCGCCGACGACGACCCCGAGCAGCCCTCTCCGGCCGTCATCCGCAACCGCACCGCCTGGCCCGCGAGCGCCACGAGGGAGGGGACGCTTCGCCGGCTCATCGGCGAACTCGAGGCGCCGACCCGCCTGGCGCGCATCGTGATCGAGGTCGACGATCCGCTCGCCATGGACACCGCCACCCCGAATCGCCCCCCCCTTCTTCTCTCCTCCTTCGTCGAGGTCGAGCTGCTGGGTCGGCCGGTCGAGAATGCGGTGCGGCTCACGCGGGACCTCGTCCGCAACGACGACACGGTCTGGGTGATGGAGGAGGGTGAACTCCGGATCCGCGACGTCGAGATCGCTCTCCGCGACGCGGAATACGCCTACGTCACCGCCGGGCTCGCCGACGGCGATCGCATCGTCACGACCGACCTGGCGACCGTGGTGGAGGGCGCCCCGCTCCGTCTCGCCTCCGACGGCGAGGGCACGTCGTGAGCGACGAAGGGCGAAGCGTGAGCGACGAGAAGGGCGGCCCGATCGCCTTCATGGCGCGAAATTCGATCGCCGCCAATCTGCTCATGGTCGTTCTGCTCGTCGGGGGCGTGTGGGCCGCCTTCGGGATGCAGAAGGAGGTCTATCCGCAGTACGCCCTCGACGTGGTGACCGTCAGCGTCGCCTACCCCGGCGCCTCCCCCGCTGAAGTCGAACAGGGGATCCTCCGACCGGTCGAGGAGGCGATCCGCGGCATCCAGGGCATCCGCGACGTCACGGCGACCGCCGAAGAGGGCTCGGGCAACGTGTCGATCGAGCTGGTGGGTGGGATCGACCGCATGAAGGCCTTCCAGGACGTGGATCAGGCGGTCAACCGGATCCGGACCTTCCCGGACGACATCGAGGAGCCGGAGGTCCAGCTCGAATCGAACCAGCGGGAAGTCATGTCGCTGGCCGTGTACGGGAGCGTCGACGTCTGGACGCTCCGGCAGGTGGCGGAGCGACTCCGTGATCGTCTGCTTTCCGACCCGGGCATCACCCAGGTCGAACTGGGCAACGTGCCGGGCTACGTGACGCACGTCGAGATCCCGCGGGAACGCCTGCGGGAGTACGACCTGACCCTGGCCGAGGTGGGCGACCTCATCGCCGCGTCGAGCCGCGACATTCCCGCGGGCGCGGTGGAGAGCAGCTCGGGTGAAGTGCTGCTGAGGATGCAGGAGCGGAAGCAGTGGGCCGAGGAGTTCCGACGCATCGAGATCGTCTCCTCGGCGTCCGGCGGCGCCATCACGCTGGGTGACATCGCGGAGATCCGGGACGGATTCGAGGAGATCGGCTTCTTCGGCCAGTTCAACGAACAGCCGTCGATCGACCTCCAGGTGTTCCGGGTCGGCGACCAGTCCCCACTCGAGATCTCCGAAGCGGTGGAGGTCCTCCTGGACGACGCGCGGTCCGACCTGCCCGAGGGGGTCCAGATCCGCGTCGACAGCAGCGCCGCGGAGGACTACGGCGCTCGCCTCTCGCTTCTGGCGGAGAACGGCATCCTGGCGATCCTGATCGTTCTGGGTGTCCTCGCGCTCTTCCTCGAACTCACGGTCGCCTTCTGGGTGATGGCCGGCATGACGATCAGCTTCGTCGGCGCCATCCTGTTCATGCCGCTCGTCGGCCTCAGCATCAACATGATCTCGATGTTCGGCTTCCTGGTCGTGCTCGGGATCGTGGTGGACGACGCGATCGTCGTCGGAGAGAACATCCACGAGCGTCGAGAACAGGGGATGGCGCCGATGGAGGCCGCGATCGCGGGAGCGCGCGATGTGGCGCGGCCGGTGACGTTCGCGATTCTCACCAACATCCTCGCCTTCCTGCCTCTGCTCTTCATTCCCGGGACGACGGGGAAGTACTGGTGGCCGCTCCCGGTGGTCGTGATCCTCGTGCTGATCATCTCGCTGGTGGAGGCGTTCTTCATCCTCCCCGCCCACCTCGGCCACGCAGGCAGCACCGCCCGCTGGGGACCGACCCGCCGCATCGCCGCGTGGCAGCAGCTGTTCGCACGGAAGTTCAAGCGGTTCGTCGACACCCGGTATCGGGCCCTGCTCGACCGGTGTCTCCGCGATCGCTGGATCACCCTGAGCGCATCCCTCGCCCTCCTGCTGGTCGTGGGGGGGTACGCCTGGAGCGGGCACATGGGGATGGTCCTGATGCCGGAGGCCGCGGCCGACGAGGTGGAGGGAAGCGTTCAGCTCCCGGTCGGCACGACGGTCGACCAGGCGGCCCGGGTGGCCCGTCGGATCACCGATCGCACGCTCACCATGTTCGAGGAGAACGATCTCTACGAGGTCGCGGAGGGCGTGAAGACGAACGTCCGCGGACAGAGCTACGTGGACGTCGAGGCGGTGATGCGTCCGCCCACCGAGCGCGACATGAGCGCGCAGGAGTTCGCCGAACTCTGGCGAACCGAGATCGGGGACATCGAGGGCGTCGACCAGATCAGCTTCGAGGCCGAGCGGGGCCCGGGCGGATGGCGGCAGGACATCGAGGTCGATCTCAGCCACTCGGATCCGGACGTGCTCGCCGAGGCGAGCCAGGTCTTCCGGCAGCGCGTCGAAGCCTTCAGTGCCACCCGGGACGTGACGGACAGCTACGATCGCGGAAAGGATCGCTTCGACTTCGTGCTGCTGCCCGAGGGACGGCGTCTCGGCCTCACGCCCGACGATGTGGGACGTCAGCTGCGCAACGCCTTCTTCGGTGACCTCGCGCTCCGGCAGCTGCGCGGTACGAACGAGGTCGAGATCCGGGTCAAGCTGCCCCGGGAACAGCGGACGTCGCTCTACGCACTGGAAGATCTGGTCATCCGCACGCCGACCGGCACCGAGGTGCCTCTGCTCGAGGTCGCGCGGATCGAGCAGGACCAGGCCTTCTCCAGCATCGATCGACGCAACGGACGTCGTGTGGTGACCGTCGGCATGGATGCCCAGCCTCCCAGCGCGGTCTCGCGCGTGCTCGCGTCGCTTCAGGACGAGACGCTTCCCGAACTGCGAGCGGACTTTCCCGGGATCACCTGGAGCTTCGAGGGAAGCCAGGCCGATACCCGGGAGGCGACCGCTGCCCTGTGGGGAAGCTTCGGCATGGCGCTGCTGGCCATCTACGCCCTGCTCGCGATCGCGCTCGGCAGCTACGTGCAGCCGGTCGTCGTCATGGGTGCGATTCCGTTCGGCCTGGTCGGTGCCGTTCTCGGCCACATCGTGCTCGGGTACGACCTCTCCCTCGTCAGCGTCATGGGTGTCGTGGCCCTCTCGGGAGTGGTGCTGAACGACTCGCTCATCATGATCGACTTCGCGAACAAGCGACGACGGGAGGGCTCGTCGGCGTTCGACGCGATCCACCAGGCCGGCCTGCGCCGCTTTCGCCCGATCGTTCTGACCACACTGACGACCTTCGGCGGTCTGACCCCGATCATCCTCGAGCGCTCGGATCAGGCCCGACAGCTGGTCCCGATGGCCATCTCTCTCGGGTTCGGAATCGTCTTCGCCACAGCGATCATCCTCGTCATCGTCCCCTCCCTGTATCTGATTCTGGAGGATGTGAAGGGCGCCCTCGGACGGATGCGTGACCGGGTGGGCAGCGGCCCGACCGGCGGTGAGGCCGCTGCGTAGGGCGGCCCCCGTCACCGACAGCGAAACTCCAAGTGGCCCAAAGGGTTGCCATCCGTCGAGACAACCTTGAAGCAAGCCGATGATGATGGAGTGAACGATATGGCGAAGATGCGCGCGATGGTGATCCACGAGGCCGGCGGCGACTTCCAGCTGGAGGAGCGGGATATCCCCGAACCGGGGCCCGGCGAGGTTCGGGTGAAGGTCGAGGCCTGCGGGATCTGCCACAGCGACGCCTTCGTGAAGGAGGGCATGTGGCCCGATCTCGAGCTGCCTCGCATCCCCGGCCACGAGGTCGCGGGCCGCGTGGACGCGGTGGGTGGGGGCGTGAACGAGTTCGAGCCGGGTCACCGTGTGGGCGTGGGCTGGCACGGCGGCCACTGCTTCCACTGCGAGCCGTGCCGTCGCGGGGACTTCATCTCGTGCGAGAACGCACAGGTGTGCGGCATCACGTACGACGGCGGGTACGCGGAGTACCTGGTGGCGCCTCGAGAGGCGATCGCACGGATTCCCGACGACCTGACCGACGCCGAGTCGGCCCCCCTGCTCTGCGCGGGAATCACGACCTTCAACGCGCTCCGGAACAGCGACGCCCGGCCCGGCGACCTCGTCGCCGTGGAGGGAATCGGCGGACTCGGGCATCTCGGCGTCCAGTACGCGGCGAAGATGGGCTTCGAGGTCGCGGCACTCTCCCGTGGCCCGGAGAAGGAGTCACTCGCCCGTGATCTCGGTGCCCACCACTACATCGACACCGAAGAGCAGGACCCCGCGGAAAGCCTCCAGGCACTCGGGGGCGCGAAGGTGATCCTGGAAACGGCCCCGGCCCCGGCTGCCGCGACGGCGGCATTCGACGGACTCGGGCGGGACGGGCGCCTGATCGTGGTCGGCGCCTCGCAGGAGCCGATCGAGGTCAGCGCGATGCAGATGATCATGGGACGCCGCGGCATCGAGGGCTGGCCGAGTGGCATCGCGACGGATTCGGAGGACACGCTGAACTTCAGCGCGCTCACGGGCGTCCGCCCGACGATCGAGACGTTCCCGCTCGAGGAAGCCAACGAGGCGTACACACGGATGATCGAGAACGAGGCGCGGTTCCGCGTGGTTCTCGAGCCCTGACGCCGACGCACGTCATCGCGGATCGCCCCTCGATGCATCCGGGGGATAGATTGCGGGGAGCTTTCCCCGACGAGAGGTGATCCCGATGGAAACGAGCCTGATTCACGACCCGATGTCCGTGGCGGCGTTCCTCGCCTTCATCGTCGGGGGCATCTTCTGGCTCAGCCGGCGGGAGGGGCTCGAGAAGCTGTTCGAGTACGTCCCGCCGGTGATCTTCTGCTACTTCGTGCCCATGGTGGCGACGACGGCGGGGATCACGCCGGCCGACTCGCCGGTCTACGGATGGCTCACCCGCTACCTCCTTCCGTTCGCGCTCTTCCTCCTGATGATCTCGGTGGATCTCAAGAGCGTCGCGAAGCTGGGGAAGGTCGCGCTCGTGATGGTGCTGGCCGGTACGCTCGGGATCGTGATCGGCGGACCGATCTCCTACCTCGCCTTCGGAAACTTCCTTCCCGAGGAGGCCTGGAAGGGCTTGGCGGCGCTGGCGGGCAGCTGGATCGGCGGCACCGCGAACATGGTGGCGATCGCCGAGAGCGTGGGTACGCCGGACTCGACCTTCGGCCCCATCATCGTGGTGGACACGGTCGTCGGATACGGGTGGATGGGCGTGCTGCTCTTCTTCAGCGGATGGCAGAAGCGCTACGACACCGCGACCGGCGCCGACACGACGGCCCTCGACGAGACCAATCGACGCCTCGAGGAGATGGACCGGCGTAGGCATCCGATCACGCTCCCGGACGCCGCCTTTCTCGTGTGCATGGGCCTGGCGGCGGCGGTTCTCTCGGTCAACCTCGGGGACGCGCTTCCGGCCCTGGGGGACCCCACCATCATCAGCGGCACGACGTGGGCGGTGCTGATCGTGGTGACCGTGGGCCTCCTGCTCTCCTTCACCCGACTCCGCGAGTACGAGAAGGTCGGCGCGAGCCATCTCGGATACGTCGCGCTCTACCTGCTGCTGGCCGGCATCGGCGCCAGAGCCGACCTCGCGGCCGTGCTGGACGCACCCCTCTACCTCGCCGCCGGCACGCTCTGGATCTCGATCCACGTCGTGATCCTCTTCGCTGTGGCGCGCCTGATGAAGGCCCCGCTCTTCTTCATCGCGACCGGCAGCATGGCCAACATCGGTGGCGCGGCGTCCGCTCCGGTCGTCGCCGGCGTCTACCACCCGGCCATGGCGCCGGTCGGGCTGCTCATGGCCGTGATCGGCTACGTGATGGGAATCTACGCGGCGCTGGCCAGCGCCTGGATGCTGGGCGCCCTCGCGACCTGACGCGGCGCCTCGGGTCGTCCGCGCCTCGAGTCATCGACGCCTCAGGTCATCGACGCCCGGAAGATGTTCTCGATCGACCGGTCGAGCTGCGCGTTGAACTCCTCGTCGCTCTGATCGGCGGAAAGCCCCTGGACCAGCGCGCGCGAGAAGCTCGCGATCATCCCGGGCTGGCGGGACAGACGGTCGTTCGCCTCCTCCCGCGAGTACCCGCCGGACAGCGCGACCACCTTCAGGACGTTCGGGTGCTCGATGCACGGCGTGTACAGGCCGTCGGCCTCCGGGAGGGTCAGCTTCAGCATGACCTTCTGATCGTCGGCGAGGCCGTCGAGGCCCTCCAGGAGCGCCTCCAGAAGCAGCGACTCGGCGTCGGCCTTGTCGGGGCAGTGGATGTCGATCTCGGGCTCGAGGATCGGTACGAGGCCGTGTCCCACGATCTGTCGTCCCACCTCGAACTGCTGATCGACGATGGCGGCGATCCCTTCCGGGTCCGCCTGCTTGATCACGGAGCGCATCTTGGTCCCGAAGATCTCCTTCGACTTCGCACGCTCGAGCGTACGGTCGAGACCGGGGATCGGGTTCATGAGCTGAACTCCGTTCTCCTCGTCGGCCAGCCCCTTGTCGACCTTGAGGAAGGGGACGACTCCCTTCTCCTCCCACAGGAACGTCGCGGAGGGCAGCCCCTCGATCTCACGATCCATCGTGTCCTCGAAGAGAATCGCACCCAGGATGCGATCTCCGTCGAACGCCGGACTCGTCACGATCCGCGTGCGCATGGCGTGAACCGTCGCGAACATCTCGTCCTCGCCGCTCCACTCGCCGTCGTCGACGCCGTACGAACGGAGAGCCTTGGGCGTGCTGCCTCCACTCTGGTCGAGTGCGGCGATGAAGCCGGGGGCGGACTGGATCTTCTCGAGCTGGTCGTCGAAGGTGCTCACGTGGGCGGCCTCGGGATGCTGTGACGGGATGATCGTGGGACGCGCCGGACGGCCGGCGAGCGTCGCGTATGCTTCGAATCTAGGCATTCGCGGGCCGTGATGGGATGCCCGCTCCCCGGCCCGGCCACGGGGTCCGACCGCGACCGTGCCCCCGGGCACATTGCGCCCCGCCCGTGGTCGGCGGAGCTTCCCGCATCCATGCCCCCCCATCTCCCCCGCTCCGCTCTGGCCGCCGGCCTGATTCTCGTCTCGGGTCTCGCGACGACCCCTCGGGCGGCCGCCGGACAGCTCGCGGACGCGTTCGCGGACGCCGCCGGGGGCGACCTCCCCCTGTCGGTCGCGGGGGACTCCACGACCGGCTTCCCCGCCAACCCGGCCGGGCTGTCCGATGGGAGCGGGTGGGAATTCCTCTTCACACCGGTGCGGATCGGGGTGGCTCTGGGTCCGATCACCGGGCGGGACATCGCCCGTGTCGGCGGCGACGTACTGTCCCGTGAGACGCGCGAGACCTGGCTGACTCAGGTCGGGACCGGTACCCAGCGAGGACGGGTGACCGCCGGCCTCGGCCCGATCGCCCTGCGCCGCGGCCCGGTCGAGATTCGCGCCTCGACCACGGTCGTCGGCAGCGTCCGTCTGCCGGCCGACGCGGTCGAACTGCTGCTGTTCGGCAACGCCGGTCGGGACGGCTCGCCCGGTGACTTCCGCCTCACGGACTCCGCCCTCGACGGCGCGATCTTCTCGAACGTGGGCGTCGCGTGGGGAGGGCGACCCGCTTCCGATGTCGTGCCCGAACTGACCGTCGGCGGCCGCATCCACGCGACCATCGGACACGGGCTCGTGGTGACGCGTGACGCCGGCAGCCTCATCGACGGGGATCAGGCGACCGCCGACCTGAAGCTTCCGACGATCAGCGCGAGCGGGAACGGGGTCGCGCCGGGATTCGGGGTGGGGATGGATCTGGGGCTCGCCTGGCGCGGGGTCGGGAGCACCACCGGGGTCACACTCTTCAATGCGGTCCGCACCTTCACGTGGGCGTCGTCGGATCTGAGGTACCGGGCCGGCGAGACGCTGATCGAGGGGGCCGGCGTGGAGACCGACTTCGAGGCGCGACCGGTGTCCGAGGCGCCCCCGACCCTGCGGGCGCTCGCACGACGCCTTCGGCCGACGCGACGCGTGGAGATCGAACATGTGCGAGCCGTGGGAGAACGCCTGCACCTGCGCCTCGTGTTTCGCGAGCCGCTGGAGCGCGGCCTCTCACCGGGGGCGTCCGACGCCCGGCTCATCGGGGCGGAGTGGGATCTCACCTCGGTCGTGGACATCGCCGGCCACGTCGGGGTCGTGGATGGTCGGCCACGCCTGGGCTCGGGCCTGCGAGCCGGCTTCGGAGCGTGGTCCGTCGCCGCGGCCTGGCTCGTCGATCGTGGCGACGACCGAGACGGCTCCTCGGTCTCCCTTTCCCTGCGTCACGGCCTCGTACCGTGAGGAGTGTCGTCCCGTGAGTGGATCTTCCCCGGACACGAACAACCTGCTGCGCCGGCTCGACGCACTCGCCGCCGAGCGGGATGCACTGCTGC
>DATFJS010000045.1:0-3297 GCA_035269045.1 Longimicrobiales bacterium
GTCGTCGGGATCATCGAGACCGCCGCAGCTCGTGCGCGACGCAGGTCCTTGTGCGGGGCGTCGAGGGTGGCCTGATCGTTGGTGTACGAGTGGATGGTCGTCATCAGCCCCTGCTCGAACCCGAAGCTGTCACTCAGGACCTTCACCACGGGCGCGAGGCAGTTGGTGGTACAGCTCGCGTTCGAAATCACGTCGTGGGCGTCCGGATCGTAGTCGCCGTGGTTCACGCCGAGCACGACCGTCACGTCCTCGTTCTTCGCCGGGGCGGAGATGATCACCTTCCGCGCCCCTGCTTCGAGGTGTTTCGCCGCACCCGCGCGGTCCCGGAAGATCCCGGTCGACTCGATCACGATGTCGACGCCGAGGTCCCCCCACGGAAGCGCGGCAGGGTCCCGCTCGCTGTAGACGCGGATGTCGTCGCCGTCCACACGCAGGCCGGTGTCGGTGACTTCGACGGTCCCGTCGTAGCGACCGTGCACGGAGTCGTAGCGCAGGAGGTGGGCGAGCGTCTCGGCATCCGTGAGGTCGTTGACCGCGACGAAGTCGAGGTCACTTCCGGTCGCCTTGGCGGCCCGGAGTACGTTGCGGCCGATCCGTCCGAAACCGTTGATCGCGACACGAGTGGACATGCGGACTCCTTTCATATGAATCACGACGCGTCGGCACCACCGGGGAGCACCGGGATCGCACGCGCGAACGTCAGGACATCCACACGTTCCGCACCCGCCTCTCCCAGCGTCGTCGCGGCAGCCGCCGCGGTCGCGCCCGTGGTGAAGACGTCGTCGACGAGAACGAGGCACCCCGAGACGTCGATCAGGCCGACGTTCGGGACGAAAGCATACCGAACGTTAGCCGCCCGCTGATCCGGCGACAACCCGACCTGGCGGGGGGTGTCGACCGGTCGGCGGAGCGCCTCGAGCACCGGAATCCCGGTCCTTCGGGACAGGCGACGCGCCAGCTCGTCCGCCGGGTTGAACCCGCGGCGCCGTCGACGACGCGGAGGGCTCGCCACCGGGACGAGCCACCGGGCCTCGTCGGGAACGAACGGTTCCATCCGTGCAGCCATGAACTCCGCCAGATCGAGCCACCCGTCGTACTTGAAGGCATGAACCAGCGAGCCCGCGGGCGGGCGATGCAGGACTGCGCTCCGAACCGTCCCGACGACGCCGGGCAGGGCCTCACACCCGGGGCACGCTCCACCCAGGGCGTATCGGGCGGGGTGGTCGCAGCGCTCGCATCGCGGGGCGGGAGGCCGCCGGAGCCGGGTGCGGCAGCCGATGCAGACGCAGTGCACATCGCCGGCGGGAACCGGAGCGCCGCACCCGTGGCACCGTGCCGGGAGCAGCGTATCCAGCCATCGGATCGCCCGGGCCCACCGGCCGTTCGAGGAATCCACCGAGCCCGTTCGCCGAGGCCCGGCGGAGCGGGTCAGCCCGGAACCTCGCCCTTCCGGGCGGCTCGCTGCCGTACGAAGGCGTCCCGCATCGCGTCGACCGGAGCCGCTCGTCCCCACCAGCGTTCGAACGCGGCCGCGCCCTGCTGGATGAGCATCTCGATGCCGTCGGTGGCGCGGATTCCGCGCGCGCCGGCCGCCCGCACGAAAGGGGTTCCCTCGTCCCCGTACACCATGTCGTAGACGGCGCCGACCCGCCCCGGGATCTCGAGGTCGAGCGGCAGGGGGTCGTCCTCCTTCAGCCCGAGCCGGGTGGCGTTGACGATCAGGTCGAAGTCTTCTCCCGCCAGCTCGGAGGTCGCGGTCACGACGCGCACGCGCTCCCCCCCGATCCGGCGGGAGACCGCCCGGGCACGCTCGACCGAGCGGTTCAGGATGCGCACCTCGTCCACTCCGTCCTCGAGCAACGCGACGAGCGCCGCACGCGCCGCGCCACCGGCGCCGAGCATGAGGACGCGAGCACCCTTCGGACCTCCGGAAACGAAGTCGGCGATGGCACGCCGGAAGCCCTCCACATCGGTGTTGTCGCCGACGACGGTGCCATCCTCCTCGGCCCAGAAGGTGTTGCACGCACCGGTCCGACGAACGGTCGAATTGGGTCGATCGAGAAAGCTGGCCGCCTTCTCCTTGTGCGGGAGCGTCACGTTGCCGCCGCCGCCGCCGCGGGCCAGGCCGCGCATCAGGCCCGCCAGATCGTCCTCCAGGGTCGACATCGCGACGTAGACCCCGTCCACCCCCGCGGCCGCCATCGCCGCGTTCTGGATCTCGGGCGAGAGGGAGTGGTCGACAGGGTCGCCGAGGAGGGCGAACACACGGGAGGCGGCCGAAATCCGGGTCATGGTGCCAGGAGTGGTTCGAGGCGGTCGAGGACCTGCTGCACGAGCGTGTCGATCCGGTCCCGCGTCCGAACGTACTCCTCGATCGGACCACCGAAGGGATCCGGGATTCCGGGCGCGTCGAAGGCGTCCTCGTCCTCGCGTCCCTCGGCGAACGCGGTCAGGAGCGTGGCCCGCCCGCCGCCACCGAGTTCTACGACCCGCACGAGATGATGCGGCGACATGGTGAGGATCAGATCGGACGCCTCCACCAGATCCTCGGTGAGCGGCGTCGACGCATGATCGTTCAGGTCGAGGCCGATCTGCTCGCCGGCGTCGATGGAGCCCACGGACGCGGGCGCCCCGGCCCCCGCGGCCACCCCGGCGCTGCCGACCTCGAGCTGGCTCCATCCCCGCTCCGATGCGTACCGCCGGGCGAGGGCCTCCGCCAGCGGGCTCCGACAGGTGTTGCCGGTGCAGACGAAGACCAGCCGGAAGGGGCGGGTCTCGGGGTCGTCGTTCATCCGGTCGATGGTCGGGGTCGCAGGGTCGTCGTTCATCGTCGATCCGAAGGCGCCGGACGAAGCACGCCGATGCGCGGGGTCACGCGGACCGGCCTTCGCCGCGGCGGGCCAGATGGAATTCCGCCACCGGCACGTCCTCCGGTCGGGTCACCTTCAGGTTGTTCGGATGACCCTCGACCATGATGACGGTGCCACCGATGGCCTCCACCAGCGATGCGTCGTCGGTCGCGGTATCGAACAGATCCTCCCGTGCGACGGCGCGGCGCAGCAGGTCGGCGGGAAATCCCTGGGGTGTCTGGGCGCGCCAGAACCGGGTCCGGTCCGGCGTTCCAAGAATCCGCGGGCCCTCGGCTCCGCCCTCGACCTCCTTCAGCGTATCCGTGACTCGCACGCCCGCCACTGCGCCCACGCCGGCAGCGGCCGCCAGGACGCAGCGGTCGATCGTGGCGCGGTCGACGAGCGGGCGGGCGGCGTCGTGCACCAGGATCACGTCCACGTCGTGGGG
>DATFJS010000046.1:0-2731 GCA_035269045.1 Longimicrobiales bacterium
TCCAGGAGGACGCGAACCGCTGGCTGGGCCTCGAGAACCTCATTGTCGTGACGCTGCTACCGGAGACGCCCGGGGGCTGACGGCTCCCGGACGCTACGCTCCCCCTGCGCGCCGCCCATCCCGGGGGCGCGCAGGGCCTTGCTGACCGAACGCCCATTCTGGGATGCCGCCGGTTCTCCTAAGTTTTTAGTTGACACGACCCGTACACCCATCCTAGTGTCCTAAGACATTAGGAGGACGGCGGGAACAGCCATTCGCTGACGTGCTCCGGAGGAGGCAATCGACGAGGGAGGCAGGGCATGGGCGTGCGTTTCACGGAGCGGGAGCTCGACATCATGCAGGTCCTGTGGGACGAGGGGCCCGCCACGGTCGCGGAGGTCCGCGACGCACTGGAGGACGAGCTCGCGCACAACACGGTGCTCACGATGCTCAAGGTGCTCGAGGAGAAGGGGCACGTGCGTCGGGATACGGAGCAGCGGGCCCATCGCTTCGAAGCGCTGGTGGAGCGCGGACCGGCGGGCGCCAGCGCGCTGCGTCGCGTGACGAAGCAACTCTTCCAGGGGTCGCCCGAGGAACTCGTCCTGAATCTGGTCGAGTCCCAGGATCTCGATGACGAAGAGATCGCACGTCTGCGGGACCTTCTTGACGCCCGACTCCAACGGGGCTCCCCCCGGGTCGGCCCCGGCGCCCGTGATCCGGAGGCCGACCGATGATCGCGCTCGCCACGGGCCTCTACTGGATCGCGATCGGGCTGCTCTGTCTCGCCGGAAGTGCGCTCGTGGCACGCGTGCTTCGCAGGCGCGGGCGCCAGGAGCGCGGAGCATGGGCCATCGGGCTCCTTGGAGCGCTGGTGCTCCCGGTCGTCCTGCCCCTGGTCCCCCGGACCCCGACCGGTACGGGTACGGGCGGGGGACTCATCGGCCCCGTGAGCGTCCTGGATCTGTCACCCGTTCGCCTCACCGCTTCCGGCACGCCCGTGCTCGAGTGGCTGGGACCGGTCCTCCTGTCCGCATGGGCCGGGCTGTCCGCCCTCTTCCTCGTGCGGCTGATCCTCGCGGTACGCGCGATCGGGCGACTCCGCCATCGCGCCCGCCCGACGCGCGTGGCGGGAGGCCTCGTCCGCGTGACCCTCGACCGGGGTCCCGCGGTCGTCGGTTTCCTGAATCCCGTGGTGCTCGTTCCCGAGTGGGTGCTCGATCTTCCAACGCGTCGACGGGAGTGGATCCTCCGGCACGAGGAGGAGCACATCCGGGGGCCGTGATCCCTGGCTGCTGGGGTTCGTCCTGCTCGCCCGGGTCGCGGTCCCCTGGAACCCCGTCGTCTGGTGGTTCGGCTGGTCCATTCGATCGGCGATCGAGACCGACTGCGATCGCCGTACGGTGGGCCTTCGTGGCGATATCCTGGGCTACGGCGAGGCCCTGATCTCCGTCGCGGCCGGGGCGCGGAGACATGGGGGCACTCTCCCGTCGATGGCGCCCGCGTTCGCGGAAGAGCACGTGCCCCTCGACCACAGGATCGAGACGGTTACGACGCAGCGCCGCCCCGTCGGAGGCCTGCTCCGCGTGGCGCTCGCCTCGGTGGCCGTGCTCGTCGTCGGCGCCGCGTGTGAGATGCCGCCGCCGACCGCCACGGAGGAAGCCGTCGAGGTGGTCTCGACGCCGCCGACCGACGTCGCCGAGGAGTCGAAGCCCGCGATCTTCGGCCCGAACGAGATCGAAACGGTCTCGCCGGAGACGGAGACCGCGATCTTCGGCCCGAACGAGATCGAAACGGTCTCGCCGGAGACGGAGGCCGCGCGAGCCGACGAACCGGTGCTCGGCCCCGTCGACACCGGTCAGTTCACCGCCGTCGATGACGCACCGGACGCCGAGATCCGCTTCATCCCCTACGACACGCCACCCGCGCTCGCCAACTCGAGAGAGGTCCAGCGGCTACTCGAAGAGACCTACCCCCCGCTGCTGAAGGAATCGGGGATCGGTGGCGAGGTGATCGTCTGGCTCTACATCTCCGAGGACGGAGAAGTCCTGCAGAGCCAGGTACGCGAGGACCCGCCCGGGACGTCGGGCTACGAGCCGCTCGACGCCGCGGCGCTCGAGGTGGCCGACGCGATGGTCTTCGAGCCGGCCATGAACCGCGACGAGCGCACCGCCGTCTGGGTGCAGATCCCGATCACCTTCACCGTGGGACGCTGACACCACCGCGGACCACTGCTCCCTCCCTCCACTCCGGAACACCATGACACGCCACAGCTCCAGCATCGCGCCGCTCGCGGCCACGGTCCTGCTTCTCGCGGCCTGCAGCGAAGCTCCTACCGCTCCGGTCGTACCCGAGGCCGCGCCCACGCCCCCGACCGAGGCAGCCGTCGCCGCCGAAGCGAACACCGGGGACGAGAAGCCCCGATTCATCCCGTACGATACGCCACCACGGCTGCAGAACGCCCAGGACGTGCGGAGAGCGCTCCAGGAGCTCTACCCGTCCGAGCTGAAGGAGGCCGGGGTAGGCGGGGTCGTGAACGTCTGGCTGTACATCGACGAGACGGGTGCCGTGCAGGAGGCACGGGTGAGTCGTTCCTCGGGCGCCGAAGGCCTCGACGCGGCCGCGCTCGAACTCGCGCAGATCATGAACTTCGAATCGGCGAAGCACCGCGATCGGCCGGTCGCGGTGTGGGTTCAGATCCCCGTCACCTTCGCGGTCGGCAGGTAGTCGCGGCGGCAGGCTGCGGGCGGGTGGG
>DATFJS010000047.1:0-9442 GCA_035269045.1 Longimicrobiales bacterium
CCGAGGCCTCCTTCACCTTCCCGCCCACGTGGTCCTCGCCGTGCTCCGCCCGGATCACCTTCCGCGCCTCTGCGTCCGCCGAGGCGGCCAGGCGGGTGGAGTCGGTGCGGATGTAGGTGATCTGTCCCGCCTCGTAGAGCATCGAGGCGAGCGCGGAGGTCTTCTTCGGCGACCAGCCGAGGCGCGAGCCTGCCTCCTGCAGCAGCGAGTCGGTCGCGAAGGGCGCCGGCGCCTTCCGGGTGCGGGGCTTAGGGACGGTCACGTCCGTGATCGTCACCTCCCCCTCGGCCTCCAGCGCGGCGAAGGCCCGCTCAGCCAGCTCGCGATCGAAGGTCCGGACCGCGCTGTACCGGCCCTTGTCGTCCTCCCACCGCTCGGGGTCCGAGGACTCGTGGAAGCGCACCTGCAGGTCCTGGCCCTCGGCGACGGCGCGCACCTCGAAGTAGGGCGTGGGCACGAAGGCCTCGCGCTCCAGCTCCCGGTCCACCACGAAGCCCAGCGTGGGCGTCTGGACGCGCCCCATCGAGGCGCCCCGCCCCACGATCGAGCCCGCCGTCTTCGACGCCCTGAAGCCCACCACGCGGTCCACGAACTTCCGCACCAGGGCGCTGTCCACCATCCGCCCGTCGATGTCCCGCGGCTGCTCGAGCGCCCGCATCACGGCGTCGCGCGTGACCTCCTGGAAGGTGACGCGGTGCGTCGGGCCGTGGTCACGGAGGTGTCGCTCCAGGGACCACGCGATGAACTCGCCCTCGCGGTCCGGGTCGGTCGCGATCCAGAACACCGGATCGTCGCCCCCCGCCTCGAGGATCTTCGAGACCGCCTTCTCGCCCCGGTCCGTCCACACCCACGGCGGCGAGGGCAGCTCGCCCGGGCGGTTCGCCCAGTACGCCTTCTTCGCGTCCTTGCCCGAGACCTTCCGGTCGTTCGGCAGCGTCTCGACGTGGCCCCCGGTCGCGACGACGGACCAGTCGTCGCCCAGATACTTCTTCAGCGTGCGGGACTTCGCGGCGGACTCGACGATCAGGACGTTCATGCGGCGGGGGTCGATGGGAGCGGGTGCGTGATGGCGACGGGATGAGGTACGCCCGACCCGAGTGGACGTCCAGGGTTCCGGGGTGCGGGGACCGTCAGTCCGGCTCCTCCACGTCCGTGATCGGATTGTCCTGCAACCGATTGGGATGCCGGGCGACCTGATCGGCGTGCGGCTCGGCGCGGTAGACGTACTCCTCGTTCAACTTTTCCTGTGGCGGTCGCCGCCGACGACGCGCGACGGCCAGGACGACGAAGATCACCACGGCGATCGCCAGGAGGATCAGCAGAGCAGGAGGAAGCGACATGTCGGGACCGTGCTGTCGGGAGTGCGGGCCTCTCGAAGCGAGGCCGGCTCCGCCCTGCGACACCCGAGGCCGCCTCGCGGTCCCCGGCGGGGTGCGGTATTCTGGCGGTCCGGTACCTGGCGGACGCCTGCTCGAGCCGGTGCCCGTCCGACCCTCCCCACCGACCCCGCCTCGCCATGTCCGACCTGTCGGCCTCCGACTCGACGTCCCGCCTGGGCCGGGCCCTCGCCGCGCTGGGCGTGATCGGCTCGCTCGTCTTCGTCGGCCTCGAGATCCAGCAGAACACGGCCGCGATCCGGGCCCAGACGCGACAGGGCGTCGCGGACCGGAACGCGGACGCCATCTACGCCGTCGCCGAGAACCCCGAGCTCGCACGCGCCTGGACGATCGTGTGGCAGGACGGGATCCCCGGCGAGGTGGCGACCCCCGTCGATTCGGCGCAGGCCCGCTGGGCAATGTGGGGCATGGTGCGGATGGTGGAGCACGCGTACCTGCAGGTGGAGGAGGGCATCCTCCCCGAGTCCAGCCTCAACGGCTACGGCTTCCGCGACAACAACAACTTCCAGAATCCCCAGTTCGCGCCGTTCTGGGCGGACATCCGCAATCGCTTCGATCCGCGGTTCGTCGAGGCCTTCGAGGCGGAGTACGGGTTCTGATGACGGTGGGGATCGGCGAGTTCGGCGGACGGACGGGACACCGACGTGGCTGAGAGCCGCATCCCCTGGGCCCGCATCGTGCTGGAGGGGGCGGTCATCGTCGCCAGCATCCTGCTCGCCTTCGCGCTGGACGCCTGGTGGGACGCCCGAAGCCAGCGCGCCGACCTGTTGGAGGATCTGGCCAGCGTGACCGAGGAGGTGCAGGCCAACCGCGACGCCCTCGCGCTCGAGACCCTGTTCCACGAGACCGCGGTGTCCAGCATCGACGATCTCGTGGCACGCATCGACACGGCCGGCGAGGCAGCGTGGCTCACGCTGCCCGACACGATCGTGAGCTTCGCGATCGTCTTTCCCCCGATCGTCGATGTCTCCACGGGCGCGCTCGACGCCCTCGTCGTGAATGGGGACCTGGCTCGGGTTCGGGACGCTCGTCTACAGCGGATCCTCGGCGATCTCGGTGCCCAGTTCGCCGACGTCGTGGACGGAGAACTGGGTGCCCGTCGTCTGGCAACGGAGGAACTCGTGCCCCTCTTCTGGGACACACCCGAACTGGAATCCGCGCTCGGACGGAGTGTGGACTACCGCGCGCGAGGGCTGGGTGATGCCCCGATCGAGACGCGGGACATCCGGATCCCGAAGCCCGCCGGACTCAAGAACCGGCTGCTGCTGCGCCGGGCGTGGATCGCCTCGACCGTCCGCTCGATCGACCGCGTGCGGGCCAGTCTCGATGAGGCTCTCGTGCTGCTGGAGTCGGAGATGGAGCGCGAATGAACGTCGCCTCCACCACCCCGTCGCCACGCGACATCGAAGCCGCCGCTGCCCGCGTCGAAGGTCGCGTGCGTCGTACGCCCGTCCTGCGGGTCGAGGCCGAGGCGCTCGGGCTGGCCTCGTCCGGGGCGCTCGAAGTCACGCTCAAGCTCGAGCACACCCAGGTGACGGGCTCCTTCAAGGTGCGCGGGGCGTTCAACAACATGCTCTCCCGCGACGTGCCCGACGCGGGGGTCGTCGCCGCCTCGGGTGGCAACCACGGGGCGGCGGTCGCCCATGCGGCCACCGCGCTCGGCCACCGCTCGCGGATCTTCGTGCCGAAGGTCATCGCCAAGGAGGAGAAGCTCCGACGGATGCGCGACTTCGGGGGTGAGGTGATCCTCACCGACGGCTCCGTGGCGGATTGCATGGCCCAGTATGCGGAGGCCGCCGAGGAGAGCGGGGCCCTCGCCGTACATCCCTACGACACCGAGTGGACGCTCGCCGGCCAGGGTACGGTCGCCCTCGAGTTCGAGGAGCAGATGGGCGGCATGGACACGATCCTGGTGGCCACCGGGGGCGGCGGCCTGATCGCCGGCATCGCCGCCTGGTGCGGCGACCGCGTGAACGTCGTGTCCGTCGAGACCGAGGGCACGAACACCCTCGCCCGGTCCCTCCGCGAGGGACCGGACCTCGACGTGCACGCGTCGGGCGTCGCCGCGGGCTCGCTCGGCGGACCGAGGCTCGGCATTCAGTCGTGGGAGGTGATCCGCGAGCGGGTGAAGACGGCCCTCGTGCTGTCCGACGAAGAGGTCTACGCCGCCGCCCGGAAGCTCTGGGAGGCGACCCGCCTCGTGGCCGAGCCGGGCGCCGCGGTGGCGCTCGCGGCGCTTACTTCCGGCGCGTACGTCCCGCAGGCGGACGAACGGGTCGGCGTGCTGCTCTGCGGCGGCAACGCGGACGTGGACTGGTTCGTGGGGTGACCGGGCGAACGACGTGAGTTCTCGAGAGGGGAAGAGCTTCGACCGGTCCATCGTCGAGGGACCGGTCACGCCCGCGGTGTGGATGCTCGCGTGGCCCACCATGCTGCAGAACGTGATCGGCGGCCTCCAGGGGCTCGTCGATCACGCCATGGTCGGGCACTACGTCGGCTATACCGGGAACGCCGCCATCGGCGTGTCGTGGCAGATCTTTCTCGTCGTCATCGTCTTCATCTCCAGCGTCTTCAGCGGGATGGGGGTGCTGGTCGCCCGGTTCTCCGGCAGGAACGACGCGGAGATGGTGAACCGCACCGTCCAGCAGTCGTTCATGGTGGCCGTCGGACTCGCCATCGGGGTGATGGCACCCCTCGGGTACGTCCTCGCGCCGGCGCTGCTCGATCTGATCAACGCGGCGCCCGAGGTGCAGGCCGAGGCGCTCCCGTACCTGCGGACGATGTTCGTCTTCAGCGTGGGCAACCTCCTCTTCTTCATGGCGAGCGGGGCCTTCCGGAGCGCGGGCGACGCGCGCACGCCGCTCTATCTCGGCGTGGCCTTCACGCTGCTGAACATCGTCCTGAACGTGATCTTCATCCGGGGGCTCGGGCCGATTCCGGGCTTCGGAACGCTCGGGGCGGCGATGGGGACCGTCATCGCCGCCGGGCTGGTCGCGGCGTACGTCCTCTACCTCCTCTTCCGTCGGACGGAGGTGGTGGCCTTCCCGCGGAACGCGCGATGGGTGCCCGACTGGGAGATCGTCCGCGAGCTGTTCCGCTTCGGACTTCCCACCGGACTCCAGGGCGTCGCCATGAACATGGGCGGCGTCCTCCTCCTCCGCTTCGTCGGGTCGCTCCCGAACAGCGCCGAGGCCCAGGCCGCGTACGCGATCGCGTACACCCAGCTCTTCAGCTTCATCACCTGGACCTCGAACGGGCTGATGGGCGCAGCCGCGACCGTGGCGGGACAGAACCTGGGTGCGGACCAGCCGGACCGGAGTGTGAAGGGCGTCCACGTCGCCGCGTACATGGGGCTCGGCGTGGCGGTCTCGATCGGGGCCCTCTTCTTCTTCCTGCCGGATCTCCTGCTCGGGCTCTTCGGCGTCGACGATCGGGTGACGGTCGAGCTCGCGGGCGAGCTTCTGACGTACCTGTCGGTCAGCGGGCTCTTCATCACCGTCGCGCTCGCCTACACCGGCGCCCTGCAGGGCACCGGAGACACCAAGAGCCCCCTCTACATCTCGATCCTCTCGCAGATCGTGGTGCCGCTCGGGATCTGCTTCGCCTTCCAGACCTTCGGGACGCTCGAGTCGCACGTCATCTGGACGGCGATCCTGCTCGGGCATGTCACCCGCGCGCTCCTGAGCGTCGGCCGGTTCCGGCAGGGGAAGTGGCGGCACATCGAGGTGCGAGTCGGGAAGGGAGCTTCGCCGGCGTAGGTCGCCGCCCACCTTCGCGCGCGTGTGGTCCGGGTGTTGTCGACCAGAACGAGGACGATCAGCATGAACGGCGGCAGCAGAGCGAATGACATCGAAACGTGAGGATGTGCCTGTGGTGAAGAGGTCCCGATCCATGGAACGACGCGTGCATTCCGGTCCTTTCTCACCCGATGGGGCGGCGCGACGTTCACTCCGGTGCGCCGCCCCGCTCCTCGCCGGTGCGCTTCTGTTCCTCGGCACAGCGTGCGTCGAGGCGCCCGCTCCCGCCGAGCGTCCGATGACGCCCGCCGACGCGATGGTGCCGGCGAGCCCGGCCCCCGCGATGCTGGACGACGCGGATCCCGGGTCGCTGCGAGCCGCCGTAGGCCGCAGCCTGGAGTGGCTGGGGGGACTCCCGGCGGATTCGGCGTTGGACTTCGGCGTCCGGCGGGTGCCCGTCGGCAACATGCGGGCGAGCCTGGAGGCGCTGCACGAGTTCCTGGCGGACGACCCCGACCCGGCGGAGTTGGCGGCGTGGGTGGCCGAACGGTTCGAGGTGGTGGCGTCGGTGGGTGCGGAATCCCTGCGCGAAGCCGCGGATGAAGCCGGAGACGCAGCCGAGAGCGAACCCGTCGACCCCGGCCAGGCCGAGGGCGACGTCCTCTTCACCGGCTACTACGAGCCGATCATTCCCGGCGCGCGCGAGCGCACCGACCGGGCCACCGTGCCCGTGTACGGCGCTCCGGACGACCTCATCCGCGTGCGCCTGTCCGACTTCGGCCCCGACCTGCCCGACGCGACCCTCACCGGCCGCATCGACGACGGCCGCCTCCTGCCCTACTGGACGCGCAACGAGATCCAGACGGCCGACGCACTCGCGGACCGCGGGCTCGAGATCGCGTGGGTCGAGGATCGGGTGGACCTCTTCTTCGTGGAGGTCCAGGGCAGCGGCGCCATCCGCTTCCCCGACGGCGGCGAGCTCGGCATCTCCTACGCCGCCAGCAACGGTCGGCCGTACCGCAGCATCGGCCGCCTGCTCATCGACGACGGACTCGTGCCGCAGGAGGAGATGTCGATGCAGGCGATCCGGGGCTACCTCGACCGGCAGCCCGACGACATTCCCCGCGTCCTGGATTACAACGAGTCCTACGTCTTCTTCCGCCCCCGTGAGACCCCGCCGATCGGCGCGCTGGGCGTGCCGGTCACCCCCGGGCGGAGCATCGCCACCGACCTGAGTCTCTTCCCGCGCAGCGCCCTCGCCTTCATCGAAACGACCCGTCCGGCCCTGGACACGGCGGGACGCGTGATCGCAGGGCCACCGCTGGGCCGGTTCATGCTGAATCAGGACACCGGCGGCGCCATCCGGGGTGCGGGGCGCGTGGACGTGTTCTGGGGACGTGGCGAGGATGCGGCGGAAACGGCGGGGCGGATGCAGCAGATGGGGCGGCTGTTCTTTCTGATTCCGCGGACGGACGTGGGCGTTCGGATCGAGCCAGCGGGTGCTGGACGTGATCCTCGAGGCGCTGGAGGCGGAGATCGAGACGTGTCCTGACCCCGGTCACCACGCGCCAGTCGGGGCAGATCCGGCATGCACAACGGGGGCGCCCGTCGCGATGACGGACGCCCCCTCTTCGAGGTCAATCGTACCCTGCGTTCAGCTCAGGTTCACGTTCCCGCCACCCAGGTTTGTTCGGGCGGACCCCACGCAGTCACTCTGACCACCGAAATCCGCGTCCGTGGGTATCGTAGATTGCAGAAGGCCCGCCTGTGAGACTCGGTGCGTCGCCATGGACTTCAAGGCGAACCGTATCATCCACATCGTTTCCGAATCCATCCGTCGTGCGGATCTTCCCAGAATCGCCAGCGCGACAGGAGGTTTAGTGGTCGCCGACTCCGTCGAGAGTCCCTGAGAGAATCACGTTCGCCGCCGCGCCATTAAACATTCAGGCCGAAGACGTCGAGGACATTCTCGTCGCGGACCACCCGGACGAGATCTTCGAGTACGTCCGAACGCACGACGTCGACGCCAAGAGCGCCGCATAGTCAGGGTTCACATCAGGCATGAAGAAAAACGGCCCCACCCATCGATGGGCGGGGCCGCCTCTCTTTTCAAGGCGTGAATTCCATCGGACTACATCACGACGATGTCACCAGCGGTAACGACCCCGGTTCCACGCCAAACCCCTGCGTCAGAACAATCTTTTGCGCCCCATCCACCGAGCTCATCAGCGTCGGGCGTACCATCATTGTCCTGGAACCAGTAGAGGATGCTGGTCCCCTGAATCCCGTCATAGATACCGGTCGCAGTAGCGACGGTGCCGCCGACCCAGACTTCGTTCCCGCTCACCAGAACGCACTCGACCGAGAGCGTCGTCTCTCCCCCCTCTGCCGGGGCCTGGAGTGCGAGCATCCCCACGTCGAACTCGTCATTCACATAGAACTGCGTCATGAATCCGGGCTTCGTCCCACTCGCGGCGGTCCATGTCACGTCGCCATAAGCGTCGGAGTCGAACTCCGGCGAGCAGTCCGTTGCGCTGAGTACATATCCGGGCATGTCGGCGATATCGCTCAGCGGTGCCTGGTCTCCGTGCCCGATGTGCTTCTCATATGCGGCATCCGCGATCGTGATGAGACGATAAACACCCTCATCATCAACGTGACAGACGTCGGACTTGTGCGCGGCATCTGCAGTTGTGCTGATCAGCGCAACATCAGCAGCGGGCTGCGTCGGGCTAACTGAATCGCAGGCCGCGACTGCGAACACTGCGACTGCTACCATCGAAAGCTTCCGTACCATGCTATTGCTCCGGGTGTTGAAGGACGGTCGAGAGGATAGGAGAGCGTATACCCTGCGCGTCAAACGACCGTCAACCGCACCTCAATCGCGAAGTGACGTTGGGAGGCATCGCCCCGACTGGGGCACATCCAGCTGCTCGACCGCCTTCATCAGCGCGGAGTACACCCGCGCCCCGTAGTCGTCGATCAACCGGACCCGGTCCGCGACGCCCTCTCTTGCAGATCTGCCGGGTGCGTGGGATCAGGAGCCCGACCGAAGCGGCCGATAAACCATGTCCGATTCCGCTCGAAGACACGCGCGTAGTCCTCACCTTCGGAGATGGTCGAAGCTCCAGCCGTCGAACGTCCCTGACTGGAAGAAGACCCACCAGTTGAGCACGAGGGTCCAGAATGTGGCGCCGGTCCAGAGCAGGTGCACCGCGTCCACACGGCTCCCGGCTTCATTCGTGTCGCGGATCGCTCGCCGCGGAGCTCGAGATTCCGCATGATGGGCTCCACGCCGTCGGCGCGCTGGGCGGTCTCACCCGGTCGGACGACCCGACTCACCCCGCACTCCTGGAGGCTTCGTGGCCCTGTTCGAATTCATCACCGTCATGATCTCGGTGATTCTGGCGCTCGCCGCCGCGCAGCTGCTCCTCGGGCTCGCGCCGCTGCTCCAGACCCGTCACGAGGTCCGCCTGTCGGGCACGCACGCGGCCTGGGTCGGGAGCGTCTTCCTGATCACCTTCCTGCACTGGTGGTCGCTGTGGGACTTCCGCGACCTGGACTGGACGTTCCCGATGTTCGCGCTGAGTCTCGTGGGGCCGGCGCTGCTGTTCTTCGCGGCGACCCTGATCAATCCGCGTGACACGTCGTCGGATCCGATCGACCTGGCGGAGCACTTCCGGGACGTCCGCCGCCCGTTCCTGATCGTCATCCTGCTGGCGATGGTGTTCCTGACGGTGGACGGCCCGCTGTTCGGGACCGAGCCCCCGGTCAACCGACTCCGGTTCGCCCAGGCCGGGGTCATCGGCATGACCGGCCTCGGCATCGCGTCGGCGTCCGATCGGGTCCAGGTCGTGGTCGCCTTCCTGACGCTCGCACTGGCCGTGCTGGCCGCGACCTCGCGACTGCTACCGGGGACGGTGCTCTAGCGCGCTCAGCCGGTCGCGATCGCCGCCCACCATCCGCTCAGCGCGAACGGTGCCAGCACGGCCTGAAACACGATGAACACCGCGAGCGAGATCCAGCTCGCGCGGTGGATGCGCCCATGCCGGAGCTTGTCCGAGATCGGCAGAACCAGAACGAATGCGAGGTTCGCAGGCCCCACCATCATCCCAACCAGGTCGGGGTCCATGGGGGTGAAGTGCAGATAGAGCCGTCCGATGATCGTCCCCACGGCGGCGAACGCGGCCATGTACATGAACCGCCAGTGCCAGTCGGGCCGCTTCCGAAGGATCACCGCCGCGACGAAGAAGCCGACCATCATCGGCAGGCTCTGAAACAGTCGGAATGCTCCGCCGACGATGTTGC
>DATFJS010000048.1:0-3840 GCA_035269045.1 Longimicrobiales bacterium
ACCGCCAGGGCCGGGTCCACAAAGTGGCGCCGAGGGGCGCTCCGCACCCGCGACTTCGATCGAAGGTGAGGCCCCCATGAAGGCTGATCTTCAATGACCATGAGCCGGGTCAGTGTATCGTGGTAGTCGGCCGCCGTATTCCGGGCGAGTCCGTCCTGCCCTTCCCGGACATCGGTCGCGAGCGTGGTCGTCGAGGCCGAGGTCGACACATTCCGGGCGAGCGATCTCATGAACCGCAACACCCGCTCGGGATCGTGGGCCACGCCATCGACACGCCGGATGTCCGTGCGCGCGACCTCGTCGACATAGGCGCGCGTCGCCTGCAGCGCGCCCTCGACGGGCCGGTCCTGGAATCCGGGCCACCCTCCCACGGCGATTCGCTCCACGACCTGTGCAACGCTCAGGCCGGGGTCGGGCGCACGCGGGGGCTCCCCGTCCAGCAGTGCCCGGAGCGAGACCTCACCCGACGCGTGTCCACTCTCGAACAGGGACATCGGGCGCATGCGGAGCCGTGCGAACCGACCCGCGCCGGTGTGGCGGGTCGCATCGTCTCTCGGTACCGCTGACCCCGTAAGGATGAACTGCCCCGTGGCGCCACGGTCATCGACGGTCCGGCGTACGTGGTTCCAGAGCTCCGGGGCGATCTGCCACTCGTCGATCAGGCGCGGCACGGATCCGTCCAGTACCAGGCCGGGATCGATCTCGACGGCGCGCCGTGCGTTCCGATCCACGTCGAGCCGGACCTCGCTCGCGGCGACCTGGCGCGCGGTCTCCGTCTTTCCGCACCCCTTCGGACCCTCGATCACGACGGCACCGATGGAATCGAGGAGTCCTCGAAGCTCCCGGTCGATGACACGCGGTCGGTACATGGTTTCCTCGGGGTGGGATGGGTGCCGTCACTCTCCGAACGTCGAGTCTATCCCAGCGTTACGCATATAGCAACAGAATTATTGCGCACTTTGCAATGTCTGTATTGCGCACCTTGCAACACATCTCGTGGTCGAGTCACCAGAGGCGTTCCGGCCGTTGTCACACCCCTCCCTCAGGTTGCGCATCTCTTATCTTCTGAATCGTCGAGACTCACACCCAACGGAATCCGACCATGACCGCACGCACCACGATCTTCACGCTTCTCGCCACGACGCTCCTCGCGCTTTCGGCGATCCCGGCCCACGCCCAGGACTTCTCGCGCGACGGCTTCTTCATCGGCTTCGGACTCGGCTACGGCTCGCTCGGCATCGAGGACGCCAGCGACCGCGAAGGTGCGCTGTCCGGCTACCTCAAGCTCGGCGGGTCGCTCAACGAGTCCGTGCTGCTCGGCGTCGAGTCCAGCGGATGGGTCGACGAGGAGGCAGGTGCCACGCTCAGCTTCGGCAACCTCAGCGGCATCGTGCAGTTCTATCCGAGCACCACCAACAACTTCTACCTGAAGGCGGGGGCCGGCCTCGCGCGCATCGACCTCGATCTCGGGATCGGCGGAAGCGGAGCCGAGGCGGGCCTCGGGCTCGTGGCCGGTGCGGGGATCGACATCCCGCTCGGGTCGCACTTCGCGCTCACGCCCTACGCCAACTTCAACTACGGCAACATCGAGGACGTGGGGATCAACGTGTTCCAGTTCGGCGCCGGCGTGAGCTGGTACTGAGGTGAGAGGAAAGATGACGACCATGACCCGAGCCCTCCCCGCCCTCGCAGCCGGTGCACTCCTGGCCGGCTGCGTCACGGTGGGCACGTCCGTCCTGATGGACCGTTCGGCCACGCCGGTGCCGCAGCAGGACGTCTTCGTGTTCCTGCCCGACGACTCGATCGCGCCCTCGTGCGAACGGGTAGCGATCCTCAACGCGCAGGGGTCGACGGACTGGACCGACGAGTCGCAGATGATCGACAAGATGCGCGAGGAGGCCGGCAAGCTCGGCGCCAACGCCATCGTGCTGCAGGGCATCGAGGATCCGAGCGGCGCGGAGCGGTTCGCGGGGGCGCTCTTCGGGACCGGCTCGGACCGTGACGGACAGGCGGTCGCACTGTGGTGTCCGGAGCGCGCGGGGGCCCGGGATACGCTCGAGGTGGTGCGGATTCGGTAGGGAGTGCCGGTGAACGCGGCGCCGCGTTCACCGCGGTCCGCACGCCGCCAGGCCCATCCCACCATGGCGACCCGGGCCATGCTCATGATATACATACATCATGAGTACACGACTGCAGGTCGTCATGGACGACGAGGAACTGGAAGAGATCCACGCCGCCGCCGAGCGCGCGCGCCTGACCACGTCGGAGTGGGTCCGGCGGGTGCTGCGGGAAGCGAGGGGGGCGCCCGGTGCCGGCGCGTCGGGATCGGAGGCGGACCGAGCGCGCTCCGACTCCGCACGCTCGGGTCGAGTGCGCGAGCAGGCCCCGACGTCCCGGTACGCCCCTCTCTCCCGCTCGCCCGTTCTCGTCGATGATCGACTCGTGCACCTGGTGATGGAGCGCTACCGCTTCCCGACCCGCCACGCCGCGGTCGAGTTCGCGCTCGAGCGGGCCGCGGAGCCGCCGATGACGCGCGAGGAGATGCTGGCGTTGGAGGGAGCCGGGTGGTCGGGCGACCTGGACGAAATCCGGCGGATGAGCGCACCGCCCGAGCCCCTCGCCTCGACCTCCCGACCTCCGGCATCCGGGAACGACCCGGCGTGACCGTGCCCCTCCCCGTGCCCGTCCTCGTCGACAGCTCGGCGTGGATCGAGTTCCTCCGCGCCACGGACAGCGAAACGCACCTCCGCGTGCGAGGGCTCGTATCCGGAGGCTACCCGATCGCCGTGACCGAACCGATCGTCCTCGAGCTCCTCATGGGCGCGGACAGTGACGCGCACGCCGAGACCCTCCGGCGCTTCCTGGTCTCCTTCGACCTTCGACCCTTCAAGGGCATCCGCGACGCCGAGCGCGCGGCGGACATCTACCGCGGGTGCCGGCGCGCCGGACGCACGATCCGATCGAGCGTCGACTGCATGGTGGCCGCCGTCGCACTCCGGGACGGTCTTCCCGTGCTCTCCGCCGATCGAGACTTCGAGGCGATCGCCGAGCACACGGGCCTCGAGCTGGTGTGAGAGCGATCTCGCCCGCCGCCACACGAGGAGCCGTGGGCGTCGGCCAACGGGAAGCTCTATTGCCCACCCCGCGTCATGACATCATTATGGAGCCATATTGATGTCACCCGCACTCATCCATCATGCCGACCATCACTCTCCGGGGCCTCCCGGACCATGTCCATGAAGCGCTTCGCACCGCGGCCGACGACGCCCACCGAAGCCTGAACAGCGAGCTGCTCCACCGGCTCGAGACGTCGATCGATCCGAGGCCGCCGCGTCCCGATGCCCCCGGCGCCGCGGGCCTGCCCGACGGCTGGCAGCCTCCATCCCCCGCGGGCTGGCAGTCGCAGTCGCCCCGGGACGCGTACCAGGTGCGTGAGCCCACCCCCGCATGGGGACGTGAAGTCGTCGATGCCACCACCACACCGCTGGTGCTCGCGCTCTCGGGTGAAACGTTCGACCTCGAGCGAAGGTCCGCGATGATCGTCGGATCGGAGCCGGTGGATGGATGGCTGCACCTCGAGTGGCACTGGGTGCGCGTGGAGGGAGAGGAGGCCCTGCCCTCGGGAGCCGCACGCCTCTCGATCGACGGACTCGCGCAGGCGGAGCTCGGCGGGGACGCGGTGTTCGGACGCGAGGAGGTGAAGGCACTCGTCGCGGACCTCGCGCTGGATGCGCTCGCGGGGTCGCGTGCGGACGACTTCCCCCTTCGCCGCATCAACCGGTTCGGTCTGACGCCCCCGGCCACGCTGCTTCTGCTGCGCATCGATCCCGCCACGCGGGG
>DATFJS010000049.1:0-3577 GCA_035269045.1 Longimicrobiales bacterium
CGTCCTCACCGGGGAACCGACTCTCCGCGAACGACTCGTTCACCACCACCACCGGGGCACCGCCCCCGTCGTCGAGCTCGCTGAACCAGCGCCCCCGCGTCGGCTCGAAGCCCATGGTTTCCATGTATCCCGGTGTCACCACGGCGTAGCGAGCCGCCGGCACGTCGCGATCCGCTTCGTATGTCTCCCCCTCCACCCGGACTCCGGTCTGGCCGAAGCCCGTTCCCGGTGCGGACGATACCAGGGCCGCGGAACGCACACCCGGGATCGCCTCGAGGCTGGCCTCGACCTCCTCCCAGAAGCGGAGCCGCGATTCGGTGTCCGGAAAACGCTCCGCGAACACGCCCAGCCGGGCACTGAACACATCGTCCGTCCGGAATCCCGGATCGACACCGTTCACTTTCGAGAAGCTCTGAAACATCAGTCCCGACGCGAAGAGCAGGGCCATCGACAGTGCGACCTCGCCGATGACGAGCGCTCGCGACAGTCGTCCGATCTGGAGGCTCGACGACCCGCGGGACTCGTCCTTGAGGATCGCGTTCACGTCGGTGCGCGAGGCGCGGAACGCGGGAATCAGGCCGCTGACGAGCGCAGCGAGCACACCGATGCCCGCGACGAACAGGAGAATCGGGGCGTCGAGCCGGAACTCGAACCAGAAGGGGGGATTCGTCGGAGCCACGGCTCGATCGAACATCCCGATCCCGATCCATGCGATCACGAGGCCGAACGCGACCCCGATCGCGGCCAGCACGACCGCTTCCGACATGACCTGCCGGATGATACGGCCCCGCGTCGCACCCAGGGCGGTGCGAATGGCCATGTCCCGCACCCGCGTCGAAGCCCGGGCCAGCAGCAGGTTCGCGACATTCGCACATGCGATGATCAGAACGAACAGGACGGCGGTCAGCATCACGTAGAGCAGGCCCGCGACTTCGTCGCCCATGAACTCCTTCGTGAAGGGCTCGACGATCGTGGTGACACCCTCGTTGGTCTCGGGAAACTCCGCGGCGAGTTCGGCGGCGAGGACCTCCATGTCGCGCGCGGCCTGATCCATGGTCACGCCGTCCCGCAGGCGGCCGGCCACGTTGACGCTGAAGCCCTCCCCCCGGGGAAGGGCGACGGGGTCGAGGCGCAGCGGCACCCAGACCTCCTCCTCGACCGGGAACTCGAAGCCGTCGGGCATGACGCCGATGATCTCGCCGCGCTCCCCGTTGACGGTGACGGTCCGACTCAGAACACCGGGGTCACCTCCGAAGCGGTTCTGCCATGCCTGGTAGCCGAGCACCACACGGAGCGGAACGTCGGGTCCGGTCTCGTCCGGCGCGAAGGTGCGACCCAGGACCGGCTCCACCCCCGCCGTCTCGAAGAACCCGGCGGACACGAACCCACCGCGGAAGCGCTCGGGTCGCTCGCTGCCGCGGATGTTGATCGTGCCCATCCGGTACGCCGCCAGCGTCTCGAACGACTGCTGGCGCTCCCGCCACCGGGCGAAGTCGTGGATGGTCACGTTCATCGACTCGATGCCCTCGGACACGTTCGTCCGATCGACGCGCACGATCCGGTCGCCATCCTCGAAGGGGAGGCCCCGGTGAATCGCGCCGTACACGATCGAGAACATCACGCTCGTGAGGCCGACGCCGAGCGCGAGCGCGATCACGGCGATCGCGGCCGTTCCCGGTGCCTTCGTGAGTCCGCGTGCCGCGTATCTGAGGTCCTTCAGCAGCTGGTCCACCCTCTACCCTCCTCACCCTGCGTCGAATACGGCCCTGCCGTCGGGTGGCCGTACGTCGGCGAAGCGGGCCCGGTTTCAGACGGCGGTCGTGGTCGGCGCTCGAGTAACGGCCCGCCGCGGCGCACGAAACCTCGACCGTCGGCACCCCGTAGTGCCGCAGCGTGGAGGGCGCGGAAGGGTCTGCGTCGGATGAGCGTGTGACGGGGAAGACGACGATGAGGACGACGGGGACGGGAGGGAGACGCGGGGCGCGCGGCCGAGGCCGGGGTGTGCTCGGAGCGGCGGTCGTGATCGCCGTCGCCATGATGCTCGGCGCCGCTCCCGTGCGCGGCTCGGTGATTCCACAGGATGCGGAACCGATGGCGCAGCCCGAACGTCTGACGCTCGACGACGCGATCCGGCTGGCGATCGACAACAACCCCGAGTACCAGCGCACCCGCAACGATCTCGGGCCGGCCGAATGGGGCGTGCGTGAGGCGTACGGGCGGCTCCTCCCGAGCGCGAACATCTCGTCGTCGGCTCGCTACACCGAGGCCGGCGTGCAGCGGATCGGGACGCTCGACTTCGGGCAGCAGAGCACGGACTGGTTCACGTCCAACTACTCGCTCGGCGTCAACTGGTCGATCGACGGCCGCACCATCTTCGGCATCGGGAGCGCTCGCGCCCGCCGACTCGCGACCGACGCCCGCATCCAGGCGTCACGCTTCGACCTCGAATCGACCGTCACGCTCCGCTACATGGCGGCGCTCCGTGCCCGGGACGGCGTCGATGTCGCGCGCCGCGAGCACGAGCGAGCCCGCGAGAACTTCGAGATCGTCCGTACCCGCGTCGAGGCGGGGACCGCAGCCGGAACCGAGGGCAAGCAGGCCGAGATCGACCTCGGTCGTGCCGAGGTCGCGCTCATCCGGGCCGAACAGGCGCTCGTGAACGAGAAGCTCCTCCTCGCCGAGCAGATCGGCGTGACGATGGCCGGCGAGTTCGAACTGGTGGGTGATCTCACGGTGTTCGACCCGGCCTGGTCGCTCGAGGCACTGGTCGAGTCCGCCCTCGCGAGAAACCCCTCCCTGCGGGCGCTCGACATGGAGGCATCCGCCTCCCAGGCCCGAGTCAGGCAGGAGCGGAGCAGCTACTTCCCGCGCATCTCGGTCTCGGCCGGATGGGGCGGAAATACGCGCGAGGCGCTGAACGATCAGTTCCTCGTCGACCAGGCGGAGGCGAACGCGCACGCGAGTCTGCAGAACTGCCAGCGCTGGCAGCTGATCCAGAACGCCGTGGGCCAGCCCCTGCCGGGTCTCGAGATATCCGACGGGTGTGGCTCGGGCACGATCACGGCCGCCCAGCGGGCGTCGATTCTCGAATCGAACGACGTGTTCCCCTTCGACTTCACGCAGAACCCGTTCTCGATGGGGCTGACCGTATCGATTCCGCTGTTCGAGGGATTCAGCCGTCAGCGGCAGGTGGAGGAGGCCCAGGCCGCGGAGCGGGACGCACGTCACGGTCGGCGGGCAGAGGAACTCCGTCTGAGGACGGCGGTGACCCGGGCCTACAACGCGCTGACCTCGGCGCACCGCGTGGTTCGGATCGAGCAGACCAATCGTGAGCTCGCCGCCGAGCGCCTCGAACTGGCGCGGCAGCGGTACCGGATCGGCGCCTACGCCGCGCAGGGCGGGCTCGGCGGCGCCCGGACGGCCGGCAGCACCTTTCTCGAACTTCTCGACGCGCAGAGCTCGATGACCACGGCGGAGCGCGACCATCTGGACGCCGTCTACGACTTCCATCTCGCTCTCGCCCAGCTGGAGGCGGCCACCGGCCGCCGGCTTCGGGACGACTCCGCGACCACCGACG
>DATFJS010000050.1:0-6234 GCA_035269045.1 Longimicrobiales bacterium
CTTCGCACAGTCGGGAGATCCCCGACATGCGCGCCTTCCCGCCCGGTGCCCGGCGAGGAGGCCGTGCCCGGCGAGGAGGGCCGTCCTTCCCGGCGAGCGGTCCCGTCGGTCCGCGGATACCGTACGTTACGCGGTGCGGACCGACGGGACCGGGCCGCGTCAGTTCGGGTCCGTCGGCACCATCAGATGGGCGTACGGGGTCCCCGCCCACATGACGTAGGGCTCTCCGACCCTGTGGTCCGTCGGGTAGGCATCGAACATCGCGGGGTCGGGTGCGATCACCATGATGTGGGGTCCGTCCATGAGCCAGTCCTCGCCCTCGGGCGGGCCCGACGCCATCGGGTCGGTGTTGCTGGCCGCAGGGCCGCCCTGGAGCATGTAGGACATCCCGACCTGGTCGATCTGGGGATCCTCCCCGGCCTGATAGGCTCCGAACCAGCTCTGCCACGCGCCGTCGAGGCAGATCGGGTAGTCCCCGGGCCCCATCGGGTTCTCGTCGGTGACGCAGAGCCATCCGTTGGTGCCCTCGCGCAGCATGACGAGTTCTCCGTCGGCGTCGCGATCCATGAGCGTCGCATCCGCTCCGACCGCCGCCGGAGCCGCGCTCATCGCGAGCTCTTCACGACTCTGCGGCTCCGCCGCGTCGGCCTGCTGCACGCCTTCATCCGGCGCATCGGCCGTCGGGCCGCATGCGACGATCGCCAGGGCGAGCGGGATGATGATGCGGGACCTGTTCATGAGGGACTCCTTTTCATGACGTACCTCTCCAGTCAGGGATCCCGGGAACGGACGTTCAACCTCCGTCCGCGGCCGGGTAACCTGCACCGTACGGGTCGAGACGAAGGGGCTGCAAGGAATTTCACATCCCCGGTCGAGGCCGACGGGCTTCTCCGGCACGACGTGCACCAGGCGCCGCGGGTCATTGGCAGGCCTTGCCAGAAGTGGCTGCGACCCCAATTTTTAGGTTAGCCTAATCCTTCAGCCGGACTCCCATGGTCGACCCCCTCTTCGCGCTCACGGTCTTCGGACTCGTCGTCGCGGCCCTCGCCGTGACACTGTGGCCGCGCTTCGGAATCGTGGCGCGCTTCCGCAGTGGACGGAACGCCGAAGAGCGAGTCCGGATGGAGGATGCTCTCAAGCACCTCTTCAAGAGCGAATACCGCGACCGGCAGGCGACCCTGGTCTCCGTTGCCGGCGCGCTCGAGTCGTCGCAGTCGACCGCGGCCGAAACGCTGGAGCGTCTGCGCGAGGCCGGGCTCGTGGAGTCGGCGGACACGATGCGGCTCACCGCGGACGGTCGGGCGTACGCGCTCCGAATCATCCGGACCCACCGCCTGTGGGAGCGCTATCTCGCCGACCGGACGGGCGTGGAACCGGGCGAGTGGCACGAGCGGGCCGAGCATCAGGAGCACATCCTCACCGAGGAAGAAGTCGACCGACTCGACGCGCGACTCGGGCGTCCGCGGTACGACCCGCACGGGGATCCGATCCCCACGTCGTCCGGTGAACTGGTCCGTCCGTCGGGGCGGCCGCTGGCGTCGCTGGATCCCGGGTCCGAAGCGGTCATCACCCACCTCGAGGACGAGCCCCGCGAACTCTACGACCGGCTGCTCGAGGCGGGACTGTCGCCCCGGATGCGGATCCGGATGGTCGCGCCCGTTCCCGGCGGTGTCCGCATCGAGGTCGACGGCCGAGTTGTGCGGCTCGACACGATGGCGGCCGGCAACGTCACGGTGGAACGGCGAGACACGCCGCACACCGACGCCGCGGGGGCCGATACGCTGGCCGATGTGCCCGCGGGGGGTGCGGCAGTGGTCGTCGGGATCTCGCCCTCGTGCACCGGCGTGCAGCGCCGGCGCCTGCTGGATCTCGGCGTCGTGCCGGGCACGCGCCTCGTCGCCGAGATGGCCTCCCCGACCGGGGACCCCACCGCCTATCGCATCCGGGGTGCGCTGATCGCTCTCCGTCGTGACCAGCAGCGCTGGATCCGGGTGAGGGACATCGCCGAGGATGCCGACGACGAGAATACGAATTCCGAGCTCGTCGCGAACTCGACGATGACGGACGGAGGCGCGGCCGCATGAGCCCGTCCCTCGCCTCCGGAACCGCACCCCACCGCGAACAGAGCCTCGTCCGGCTGGGCCTTTCGCCCGACCGATGGGACATCCTGGTGGCGCTCGCGGGAAATCCCAACACCGGGAAGAGCACGGTCTTCAACGCGCTCACCGGCCTCCGACAGCACACCGGCAACTGGCCGGGAAAGACCGTCGTCCGCGCGGAGGGCGTATTCGCCCACGAGGGCGAGCGCATGAAGGTGGTGGACCTCCCCGGGACGTACTCCCTCCAGGCGAGCACCGTCGACGAGGAGGTCGCGCGCGACTTCCTGCTGTTCGGCCGACCGGACGTGACCGTCGTCGTCGTGGACGCCACGCGCCTGGAGCGAAACCTCAACCTCCTGCTTCAGACGCTCGAGATCACCGACCACGTCGTCGTCTGTCTCAACCTGATGGACGAGGCGCGTCGGCACGGGATCGCCATCGACGTGGACGAACTGGAGCGGCAGCTCGGTGTCCCCGTCGTGCCGACCGTGGCCCGGCGCGGCGAGGGGATGCAGAAGCTGCTCACCGCGATCCATGACGTCGCGACACGACAGCGCGAGACGGATCCGGTGCGCGTAGACGAGTACGCGCCCGAGGTCGAGGCGGCGGCGGAGCGACTCGAACCCGCGATCATCGACGCGTTTCCCGACCTTCCGAATCCGCGCTGGGTCGCGCTCCGGCTGCTGAATGCGGATGCCCGGGTCGAGGAGGCCGTCCGATCGGGAGAGATCGGCCAGCTCCGGGCCGACGCCGCACCACCGCCCGTGACCGGGATCCGCATGCACGGCACGAGTTCCGATTCCGACGCCCGAGGCAGGCGTGGCGGCGGGCGATCGCGAACCGCGGTCGATGCCGGCGGAGTCGCGCTCGCCGCGTCCGCGGAGGAGATCGCGACGGAGGAGGCCCACGCCGAGGTGCTCCGGCTCGCCTCGGAGCTGCGGTGGACGCTGCCGGAGAACGTGCACGACACCATCGTCGCGTCGACCTACCGGAAGGCCGAGGAGATCGCGAAGGCGGCGACCTCGACACCCTCCGCCAGGGTCCGTTCGACCCTCGATCGCACACTCGACCGCCTGCTGACGTCGAAGTGGACCGGCTTCCCGGTCATGCTGTTGATCCTGACCGTCGTGTTCTGGCTCACGATCGCCGGCGCGAACGTCCCGAGCTCGATGCTGGCCACGCTGCTGATCGACACGGTGCACCCCGCGCTCAACCAGTTCGGGGCGAGCGTCGGGATGCCCTGGTGGCTCTCCGGCTTCCTGTTCGACGGTGTCTACCTCGCGACCGCCTGGGTCATCAGCGTGATGCTGCCGCCCATGGCGATCTTCTTCCCGATCTTCACGCTGCTCGAGGACTTCGGGTATCTGCCGCGCGTGGCCTTCAACCTCGACGGGCTCTTCCGCCGGGTCGGCGCGCACGGCAAGCAGGCGCTCTCGATGACGATGGGATTCGGCTGCAACGCCGCGGGTGTCGTCGCGACCCGCGTGATCGACTCCCCCCGCGAGCGGCTGATCGCGATCATCACCAACAACTTCAGCCTCTGCAACGGGCGCTGGCCGACGCAGATCCTGCTGGCGAGCATCTTCATCGGTGCCCTGGCGCCGGCCGGGCTGGCGGGCCTCGTCTCGGCGAGCGCGGTGGTGGGCGTCGCCATCATCGGCATGATCGCGATGTTCGGGACGAGCTGGGCGCTCTCCCGGACGGTGCTCAAGGGCGAGGCCAGCACGTTCAGCCTCGAGCTGCCGCCCTACCGACCGCCGCGCATCCTTCAGACGCTCTACACGTCACTGATCGATCGGACGCTGATCGTGCTGTGGCGTGCCGTGGTCTTCGCGATCCCGGCGGGTGCCGTCATCTGGCTCACGTCCAACATCCCGATCGGCGATCAGTCGATCGCGGCGCACGCGGTCCAGCTGCTCGGGCCGTTCGGGGCGCTGGTGGGCCTCAACGGCGTGATCCTGCTCGCCTACGTCGTCGCGATTCCGGCGAACGAGATCGTGATCCCGACCATCCTGATGCTGACCGTGCTGGTCACCCCGGAACTGCAGGGTCTGGGCGAAGGAGCGGGCGTGATGTTCGAGAGCGGCATCGATGTCGAGATGGTCCTGGAGACTGCCGGCTGGACGCTGCTGACCGCGGTCAACGTCATGCTCTTCAGTCTGCTCCATAATCCCTGCTCCACCACGATCTACACGATCTGGAAGGAGACCGGGAGCGTGAAGTGGACGAGCGTCGCGACGTTCCTGCCGCTCGTGATGGGCTTCACGGTGACCTTTCTGCTGACGCAGGTGGTTCGACTGTTCGGGGGCGGCTGAGCGGACCCGCGTCCTCGACTACCGCCCCACCGACCCCGGGTAGAACACGACCTCGTCGCCGAGCATCATCACGAAGATGTCCCGGGCCACGATCTCGGGCGGCTCCCAGTCGTCGGCCCCGGTCCGCCAGCCATCCGCCAGAGGACCCACGGCGTCCCGAAGGATGTTCGTCTTCATCCCGCCGGGTGACGCGATCCGGATCCGGATCGCGTCGCCGTCGAGTTCGGACGCGGCCGTCTGGAACATCCCCACCAGCGCGTGCTTGCTGGCCGCGTACACACCCCACCCCGCCGGCGCGGGCCGGTGCCCGAGGATGGACACGGTGTTCACGATCGTGCCTCCACCCTGCTCCTTCATGATCGGCACGACCCGGTTGGCGAGGTCGACGTACGCCCAGTAGTTGACCTCGAAGAGGCGGTGTGCCGCCTCGAGGTCGTGCAGCTCGAGGGTGGCGGCGTAGGCGTAGCCGGCGTTGTTGAAGAGGTAGTCGACACGGCCGAACCGCTCCATGGCCGCCTCGATCACACGGGGACGCTGCGCCGGATCGGCGAGGTCGACCTGCACCGCGACGGCTTCACCACCGGCGGCCTCGATCCGCGACGCGAGTTCGGCGCTCGGTGGGACGTCGATGTCCGCCAGGACCAGGTGCATGTCGTGCTCCGCCGCCAGCTCCGCCAGCGCGTGCCCCAGTCCGGAGCTCGAGCCGGTGATGATCGCGACCTTCCCGGTGACGGCCCCCACGACCTCGGGCGGGAGGGGGGCCGGGGCGGGCACGCCGGACGCGCCACTCTGCGCGGACAGACCGTTGGTCAGACCGGCCAGGGTCACGGCGATCACGGCAATGGCGGAGGTTCGACTGCGGGTCGGCTGAGGCATGGATCCGGCGGTTCGAGAATCGCGCACCCGAGCCGATCGAACTCGGGGCGTCTGTATCGGAGCATCGACGTCACCTCCCTCCCACCGCAAGCTCCGCGGGGAGGGCCCTTCACTTCGTTGTCGGCGGCATCCTCGGTGCCTAGCTTTGAAGGGAGACACCCGCGCACCACGTCTACCTGGACGGAGGACAGCCATGAACGAGAAGTCGAGGGTCGGGTCGGCCCTTGCCGAGGGCCTTGTCGCGGGCCTGATCGGCTACGCCGCAGTCGTCGTGACCGTCTCCGCGCTGGATCTCATCCAGGGCTCGGGAATCCTTCACACCCCCCGGGAGATCGGTACCGCGCTCTTCTTCGGCGGAGCCGACGGGACGACACCCACGGATACGATGGCTCCCGTGCTCGCCTGGAACGGCGTGCACCTCCTGGCATCTCTCCTGGCCGGCCTGATCGGCGCCGTGATGGTCCTCGGAGCCGAGCGGTTCCTCGGATTCTGGTGGGCCGGACTCATGGTTCTGGTAACCGTGGGGGTCTACGCGCTCATCGGGCTCGGTGGACTCGGCGTGCAGGTCGCCGGCGTCCTCGACTGGCCGACCGCGCTGCTGGGCACCACCGTCTGGCTCGGAGCGATGACCGCCTACTTCGCGTGGGCCCACCGACGCCTGCGGGGACAGCTCGAAATGGAAATGGGGTCCGACGACTGACTTCGCACCTCGCGGGTCGGTCGTCCGACGGATCGACGATATGATCGATTCATGAGTCCGCTTCGCCATTCGAGCTTCTGGGAGAGGGACGCCCTGCCCGATCCCGCATCGTCCCACTCCCCGACATCGCGCACCGACGTGCTCATCGTCGGCGCGGGGTTGATGGGCCGGTGGCTCGCATACTGGCTCACCGCGCACGGGTTCGGTGGCAGGACACTCGTCGTCGAGCGCGACCGCTTCACCT
>DATFJS010000051.1:0-7892 GCA_035269045.1 Longimicrobiales bacterium
CGGAAACGCCGGGTCGGCCGCGTATCTCGACGTGTTCGCCTCCCTCCACCGTCTGCTGGTACGGATGGCGGACGAGGGCTACGACGTCGAGGTCCCGCCGTCCGTCGACGTCCTCCGTGATCACCTCGTGGGGGAGGCGGCCCGGTCCTTCGGGACGCGGGCACGCATCCATGTGCGCATCCCCGCCGACGAACACGTCGCCCGGGAGCGCTATCTGGAAGAGATCGAAGCGGCGTGGGGCCCTGCCCCGGGTCGTGATCTCAGCGACGGGCGGAACGTGCTCGTCCTCGGCGCTCAGTTCGGCAACGTGTTCGTCGGGCTCCAGCCGGGCTCCGGCTACGAGGGGGACCCGATGCGGCTCCTCTTCGAGCAGAACTTCGCGCCGACCCACGCCTTCAGCGCCTTCTACCGCTACATCCGCGACGACTTCGACGCGGACGCGATGGTGCACTTCGGGACGCACGGCGCGACCGAGTTCCTCCCGGGCAAGCAGGTCGGGATGGGCGAGTCGTGCTGGCCGGACCGGATGTTCGGCGACACGCCGAACGTCTACATCTACGCCGGCAACAACCCCTCCGAGGGCACCCTCGCCAAGCGGCGCGGCGGGGCGACGCTCGTCAGCTACATGACGCCGTCACTGGCACGGGCCGGCCTCTACAAGGACCTGCTGACGCTCAAGACCGAGCTGGACCGGTGGAGCGGCCTCGGCGGCGATACGCCCGACACGGGCTCGGAGTCGCTGCTGGACGCCATCCGCGAACGCGCCGAGCTGCTGGAGCTGCCGACCGCACCGGAGGGAGCCACGCCGGAGGGCGAGGTCACCTTCCTCCGCGAGAAGCTGCTGGAGCTCGAGTACTCGCTGGTACCGACCGGACTGCACGTTCTGGGATCCGTCCCGGAGGTCGAGGGACGCCGGGAGATCCTGCGGGGAGCGGCCGAAGCCGGCTTCCCCTCCGCCGACCTGCCGCCACTCGAGACCTTCGCAGCCGAGGCCGCCGTCCGCGACGCCCTCGACGAGCTGTTCGACCTCGTGCCCGCCGGAGCCACCTTCGCCGGCACGGCAGGCGCCGAGACGCCCATGCGCGAGCTCGGACTCGACGCCGAGCAGATCGCACGGCTCTTCGCCTCCCTGGACGATCTCGAGCGGAAGCTCTGCGTGAATCCCGAGCTCGAGGCCGTCCTGCACGCCCTCGACACCGGCTGGATCGCCCCCGCCCCCGGCGGCGACATCATCCGGAACACCGACGTGCTGCCCAGCGGCCGGAACACCTACGGCTTCGACCCGTGGACCGTCCCGAGCGCCGCCGCCCAGATCGAGGCGACCAACCAGGCCAACCTCCTCGTCGAACGAATTCGCGACGAGCAGGGACGCTGGCCCGAGACCATCGCGCTCGCGCTCTGGGGCACCGACAACATGAAGCGGGAGGGCGCGCCCCTCTCGCAGGCGCTGGCCCTGATGGGAGCCGAGCCCGCCTTCGACGCCTACGGGCGACTGGCGGGGGCACGCCTCATCCCGCTCGAGGAACTGGGTCGCCCGCGGATCGACGTGGTCATCACGACGTCCGGTGTCTTCCGCGACCTCCTGCCCCTCCAGATGAAGCTTCTCGCCGAGGCGGCATGGCTCGCGGCATCCGCCGAGGACGAACCGCTCGAGCAGAACGCGGTCCGTCGCCACGCGCTCGCGCAGGCCGAGGCGCTCGGGTGCTCCCTAGAGGAGGCGGCCCTGCGGGTCTTCTCCAACGACGACGGGGCCTACGGCGCCAACGTGAACCTCACCGTCGAGGACGGCAGCTGGGGCGAGACGGACGAGCTCGGCGCCGTGTTCGTGCGCCGGAAGGGCTTCGGATACGACCGGAAGGGTCGCCCCGCCGCCCGCCACGACCTGCTCGAGCTCGCGCTCGGTGACGTGGACGCGACCTATCAGAACCTCGACTCGGTCGAACTCGGCGTCTCCGACATCGACCAGTACGTCGACTCCCTCGGGGGCGTCACCCGGGCCGCACAGCGCGCCTCGGGCCGGCAGGTATCGGCCTGGATCGGCGACGAGACCCGCGGGTCGGGTCGGGTCCGCACCCTCGAGGAGCAGGTTTCCCTCGAGACGCGCACCCGTACGCTCAACCCGAAGTGGTTCGAAGCGATGCTGGATCACGGATATCAGGGCGTGCGCGAGATCGAGGCGCGCGTGACGACCACCCTCGGCTGGTCCGCCACGGCGGACGCGGTCCAGGGGTGGGTTTACGAAGGAATCGGGGAGACCTACGTGCTCGACCCCGAGATGAGGCGGCGCATGGCGCAGCTGAATCCCGACGCGGCATCCCGCATGGCGGGACGTCTGCTGGAAGCGTGTGACCGGGGATTCTGGACCCCCGACGAAGACACTCTCGCGGCGCTCCAGGATGCCGCGGACGAACTCGAAGATCGACTCGAAGGGGTCGACCCGGAGGCAGCCGCATGAGCTCATTGCCCGTCGTGGACGCGAATCTCGTTGGAGACGGCGAGGGATCGCTACAGGTACACATGGACGAGGAGATCGACAGCGCTCGAGTCCTCGCGATCTACGGAAAGGGAGGCATCGGGAAGTCGACGACGTCCTCGAACCTCTCCGCAGCGCTCGCTCGGGAGGGCTACAAGGTCCTCCAGGTGGGGTGCGACCCCAAGCACGATTCGACCTTCACGCTCACCGGCAAGATGATCCCCACGGTCATCGACACGCTGGCCGAGTGCGACTTCCACGCCGAGGAGCTTCGGCCCGAGGACTTCGTGTTCGAGGGCTACGCGGGCGTGATGTGCGTCGAGACCGGCGGCCCCCCCGCGGGCACCGGCTGCGGCGGCTACGTGGTCGGCCAGACGGTGAAGCTGCTCAAGCAGCACCATCTGCTGGACGACACCGACGTCGTGATCTTCGACGTGCTGGGCGACGTGGTGTGTGGTGGCTTCGCCGCCCCGCTCCAGCACGCGGACCGCGCGCTGATCGTCACCGCGAACGACTTCGACTCGATCTTCGCGATGAACCGCATCGTGGGCGCGATCAAGGCGAAGGCGAAGAACTACAAGGTCCGGCTCGGGGGCGTGATCGGAAATCGCGCCGACCAGACCGACGAGATCGACAAGTACAACAACCGCGTCGGGCTCGAGCTGTCGGCCGTGATCCCGACGGTCGACGCCGTCCGGATGAGCCGTCTCCAGAAGAAGACGCTCTTCCAGATGGAGATGTCCGAGGAGGTCGAGCAGGTGCAGGCCATCTACACCGGTCTCGCCAAGCACCTCATGAACGGGGTGCCCGCGCTCGAAGCCGAGCCGCTGGACGACACCACGATCTTCAACCTCCTGGGATTCGACTGATGGCTCGCCCGTCCACCGCCGCCCCGACCGCCCCGTCGCGCAACTGGATCGAGCGCCGGGAACGGGTCGGTGCGCACTTCCGCGAGGGTGCGGAGCGGTGGACGGTACTCACGTCGGACGCTCCGGTCAGCGGCATCCGGAAGACCGTGCGGGAGGGCCGGGCCGAGATGGCCGGCACCCTCCTGTCGTGGCTGCCGGAGGACCTGCGCGGCCACCGCGTACTCGACGCCGGGTGCGGCCCCGGCGTCGTGTCGAGGATGCTGGCGGAGCGGGGTGCGCACGTGACCGGCGTGGACCTGTCCGAGGAGCTGATCGACGTGGCGCGGGAGCGCTGCGCCGACCTCGGTGACCGCGTCGACTTCGTGGCGGCCGACCTCTTCGATTTCGAGGCCTACGCCGATCACGACGATGGCGCCGGGTGGGACTGGATGCTGGCGATGGACTGCTTCATCCACTACCCCGTCGGGCAGACGGTCGAGGCCCTCGCCGCCCTCTCGAAGCGCGTGCGCTCGGGCCTGCTCTTCACGATCGCGCCGGCCACCCCCCTGCTCTCGGCGATGCACGTCGTGGGCAAGCTCTTCCCGCGGCGGGACCGCGCACCGGGCATCATTCCGGTGGGCGCGGGCACGCTGGACCGGGAACTGAGAGACACGCTCGGCCCCACGTGGCATCGGGGTCGCTCCCACCGCGTGCACAAGGGCTTCTACGTGTCCCGCGCGGTCGAGGTACGGCGATGAACCGCCTCGCTCCCCTGCCCCGGACGCGACGATGAACGTCGGCAAGTTCTGGAACGGTCTGGGTCCGGCGTTCATGCCCTTCGCCGACGCGGTGTCGGAAGATCTCCCCGCGCTGCGCCTCGCCCGTCTCGGCCTGTTCCAGGTCACGGTCGGCATGGCGCTGGCCCTGCTGGCCGGCACGCTCAACCGCGTGATGATCGTCGAGCTCGAGCTGCGGGCCTTCGTCGTGGCCGGCTTCCTCGCGCTTCCCATGCTGCTCGCCCCGATGCGCGCGCTGCTCGGACACCGCTCCGACCACCACCGCTCGGTCCTCGGCTGGAAGCGCGTCCCCTACCTCTGGTTCGGGACGATGATGCAGTTCGGCGGGTTCGCCATGCTGCCGTTCGCCCTGGTCCTGCTGGATACCACCGCCGGCTTCACCGATGCCCAGCGCACCGCCGGCATGGTCGGCGCCGCGCTCGGCTTCCTGCTCGTCGGCGCGGGCGCCCACACCGTCCAGACGGCGGGCCTCGCGCTCGCCAGCGACCTTTCCGACGAGGAACGCCGCCCCAAGGTGGTGGCCGTCCTCTACGTCGCCTTCCTGGTCGGGCTTCTGCTCGGCGGCCTCTTCTTCGCCGCCCTGCTCCACGACTACAGCGACGTCCGCCTCATCAAGGTCATCCAGGGGGCCGCGGTCCTCACCATGGTCCTGAACGGCGTGGCGCTGTGGAAGCAGGAGGCGCTGGCCGGCGAGTCGACCGTATCCGACGAGCCCCGCCCCCCCTTCATGGAGGCATGGCGCAGCCTGGTGAAGACCGACCGCACCGGTCGACTGCTCCTGGCGGTCGGCCTCGGCGCCGCCGGGTTCGCGATGCAGGACGTCCTGCTCGAGCCCTACGGAGGCCAGCTGCTCGGCATGAGCGTCGGCCAGACCTCGCTGCTCACCGCGCTCTCCGCGGCGGGCGCTCTCGTCAGCTTCGTGGTCGCCGCAGTGCGGCTCACCAACGGGGCGGACGAGCACAGCGTGGCGGGATGGGGCGTCGTCGCCGGCATCTTCGCCTTCGCGATGATCGTCATCGCCGCCCCGCTGAAGTCCGCTCTGCTGCTCCGCACCGGCGCGGTCTTCCTCGGCTTCGGCGGCGGACTGTTCGCCGTCGGTACGCTCACCGCGGCCATGGCCCTGCAGTCGGCAGGTGCCGGACTGGCCGTGGGCGCCTGGGGCGCGGTCCAGACGACCGCCGCCGGGCTCGCCATCGCATTCGGAGGTCTCTTCCGGGACCTCGTCACCGTCCTCGCCGAACGGGGCCTGCTGGGTCCCGCGATGACGGGGCCGGAAGCCGGCTACATCGCTGTTTACCACGGGGAGATCCTGATCCTGTTCCTCACGCTGGTCGTGATCGGACCCCTCGTATCCACACGACGCGATCCCACGGATGCGTCGTCCGATTCCCCCCGGTCCTTCGGTTTCGCCGAAATGCCCGGATAGCCCTCTCTCAGGGAGCCCACCATGGAGGCCAACTACATCGATCTGCCGACGATTCTGATCTATCTGTTCTGGATCGGGTTCGCGCTGCTGATCATCTACCTGCGTCGCGAAGACAAGCGCGTCGGGTATCCCCTCGATTCCGACCGCGAAGGCGCGGCGGTGCAGGGATATCCCGCGATTCCGTCGCCGCGCGCACCGCGGGCGAAGCATCCCGCACTCGAAGGGACCAATGTCGCCCCCCACCAGCAGCCTCTTCCGGCCGACGCGATGCAGTCGGCGGCCTTCGGAGACGCTGCCGTGGGAGCCGCCTACGCGGCCGCGACGCCCACTCCTTCCGCACCCGCCGAGCCGGCCCCCGAGGCTGCCGCTCCGAGCGAACCCGCACACGATGAGGCGGAAGGTCACGACCACTCCGACGAGGAGCCGAACCGATGACTCTCCGACCCACAGCCAACCACCCCGGCGCGGCCTTCGAGCCCACCGGAGATCCGATGAAGGACGGGGTCGGCCCCGCCTCCTTCGCGGACCGTGCAGATCGCCCCGACCTGACCCTCGCGGGTGAGCCGAAGATCCAGCCGATGTCGATGCTGGAGGGCTTCCACGTGGACAAGAACGACCCCGATCCTCGCGGCATGAGCGTCATCGCGGGCGACGGACAGAAGGTCGGCGAGTGCGTGGACATCTGGGTGGACCGCTCGGAACCGCACATCTGCTATCTGACCGTCGAGTTGGACGGTGGCGCCCGGAAGCTGATCCCCTTCGGCTTCATCCGCGTCAAGAAGGGTGCCGGTGAGCTGCACGTGAAGTCGATCTTCGCGAAGCACTTCGCCGACGTCCCGGAGCCGAAGGCGAACGATCAGATCACGCTCAAGGAAGAGGATCGGATCGTTGCCTTCTACGCAGGCGGATACCTGTACGCGGATCCGGCTCGCGCCGAGCCGTTCTTCTGATCATGGCCCGCGAGCGAATCCGGGGGATCGACGAGCCGCTGCCGGAGGGGGAGCATCTCCTCTGGCAGGGCCGTCCGGACGCCCGGGCCCTGACACGGCACGTCTTCAGAGTCCGCATCTGGGCCGCGTACTTCGTGGCACTGGCGGCTCTCACCTTCTTCGTGGCACCGGGGGGATCCCTGGCGCGGGCGGTCTGGCTGCTCGTGCTGGGCGGCATCCTCGTCGGCGGCATCGCACTGTACGCCCGTGCGACGTCCCGAACGACGGTATACGCGATCACCGACCAGCGCGTGGTGATGGGGATCGGCGTCGCGCTGCCGGCGGTGTTCAACCTTCCCTACTCCAGGATCTCGGACGCGGCCGTGCGCGAGAATGCGGACGGATCGGGAGATATCGCCTTCGAGCTGCGCGGCTCCGGCCGCATCGGATTCATCTACCTCTGGCCCCACGTGCGTCCGTGGCGGTTCCGCGAGCCGCAGCCGATGCTGCGGGCGGTGGCGGACGTGGCCGAGGTGGGCCGGAAGCTCCGTGAGGCGCTGCTGGCGTCCGGCGTCGACCGGAGCGAACCGCTCGAGAGCGAGCCGGTGCGGATCTCGGTCATGGACGACGACGGCATCGAGATCCTCTCGAACGACCGGACGCCGGCCTCCAGTTCGTCATGAACGGCGTCCAGAAGCTCATCGTCGCGGTGGTCGTCGCGGTGCCCCTGGGCGCCGCGGCGGTGACCGTCGCGATGAACCCCCACCCGCTCTACCAGGCGAATCCGAACGGCGTCGCCACACCGCCGGATCCGGCGATGGCATACCCGGATCTCTCGCGATCGGGCGGCGAACGGACCCGTGACATCCACTTCGTTCACGGGGCGAAGGACTCGCTGTACGTGGTCGACGTGGCGACGGGAGCGACGCTGCAGAGCTACGCGGCCATGGAGGGAGGCTTCGTCCGGGGCGTGCTTCGTCCGCTCGATCACGAGCGAAAGCGTCACGACGTGGACCTCGACGCGCCGTACAGGGTGGTGCGTGAGAGCGGCGGTCGTCTTACTCTCAGGGACGAGGCCGCGAACGTCGAAATCGACGTCGCGGCGTTCGGACCCACGAGTTACGAACTCTTCTCTTCCCTGCTCGAGGGCCGAGACGCACCCGACGTCCCGGCGCTCTTCGTCACACCCACGTCCATGGAGGATCGTCCATGACCGTATGGCTCGGTGTCGCAGCGGGGGCCGTCGTCCTCACCGCCTGGTACTTCTGGCGTCGTGAGACCTACGTGCCCTGCACACTCGACGTCGAACCGACCCACGAACACCTGCACGCGATCCTCGATCTCGAGGGGTTCCATCCGGAGCCGGGTGACGGCGTCCGGATGGAGAACGCGCCGCAGGACATGAGTTCGGTCGCCCTC